>JAZUFW010000058.1:0-84470 GCA_045640905.1 Lachnospiraceae bacterium | reverse complement strand
ACCACGCCGGTACAACACATACACCGGAACATAACATTCCATAAATACCTATTTTTTTATGATAATAAGTAAGGGCAATAACCAAAGGAAATACTACTATCAGTGCTGCGCTGAAAGCAAAAACAGAAATAGCAACGGCAGAAATGCATCCTGCACAGGTAATTATGTAATAAGCGCACCACATCCTGTTTCCAAGGGCAGTATATCTGATCAGAATGAACGGGATCAGGGCCAGGGCCATAATACCTATAGCGCATCTCCTGAACATCACTCTGTCAACTCCAAACAGACCAAACTCATTCAGAATCATACATAAAAGGTTTACAGACGCAGAAAGAACCAACATCAAGGAGGTATAGTGATTTATCTCACTATACCGGTCTCCTCGTGTCGGTTCCTTATATTTTTTACGTATGTCTTTGCGAATAATCATCTGTGAATTACCCCCCCCCCGAACAATTGTTCGTGGAAGTTTTTATTCCTTAAATTATTTCTTAAATCCGTCTTTTAAAGAAACACTTCTGTTGAATACCAAATGATCCGCACTGCTGTCTTTATTGTCAAGACAGAAGAATCCAACTCTCATAAACTGGAATGTCGGTGCGTTTGTTGCAGTTCTATTTTCACGATTTGCAAATTCTTTAGCTATTTCAACCATAGATTTTTCAACCTTGGCATTGGTTATTACCAAACTGTCGGGGTTCAGACACTCCAGGAAATTCTTATCAGGCCCATCGGGCTGCGCATCAAGGAACAGATTGTCATATAATCTGACTTCAGCATCCACGCAGTTAGCCTGATCTACCCAATGAAGTGTAGCTCCCTTAACCTTACGTCCATCTGCAGGATCGCCACCACGAGATTCAGGATCGTATTCGCAAAGAACCTCAACCACATTACCGTTTTCGTCCTTAACACAGCCTGTGCAGGTAACAAGATATGCTCCTTTTAAACGAACTTCATTTCCGGGGAACATTCTCTTATACTTGGGAATGGGTTCCTCGAGGAAATCATCGGCATCCATATAAAGATGTCTGCTGAAAGTAATCTCGTGAGTTCCCATTTCGGGTTTCATCGGATTATTTTCCACTTCAAAGGTTTCCGTCTGTCCTTCGGGATAATTGGTCACCGTCAATTTAATGGGATTAAGCACAGCCATGGTACGCTCTGCGGAATCGTTTAAGTCATCCCTCAGGCAACGTTCCAAAGTGGCATATTCGATAATATTGGTGCTCTTGGCAACTCCGATTGTTTCGCAGAAATCACGTATTGCCTTGGCCGTATATCCGCGTCTTCTCAATCCGCACAGAGTAGGCATTCTGGGATCATCCCAGCCCGAAACTCTGCCCTCTTCGACGAGCTGACGGAGTTTTCTTTTACTCATAACCGTATGGTCGATATTTAATCTCGCAAATTCAATCTGTCTGGGCTTATGATAAGGAATCGAAACATTGCTGACTACCCAGTCATACAAAGGTCTGTGATCTTCATACTCCAAAGAGCAAAGTGAATGAGTGATTCCCTCAAGCGCATCCTGAATGGGATGTGCAAAATCGTACATCGGGAAAATACACCACTTTGTGCCCTGTCTGTGATGATTAATAAATCTGATTCTGTAAATAACGGGATCACGCATGTTAAAGTTTCCGCTTGCTAAATCAATCTTGGCACGAAGCGTCATCTTTCCTTCTTCGATTTCACCGTTTTTCATTTTTTCAAACAAAGCCAAAGATTCCTCTATAGGTCTGTCTCTATAGGGTGAAGTTGCGGGTACACCCACATCGCCGCGGTTTTTCTTGAACTCTTCCGGTGTCAGTTCGCACACATATGCGAGCCCCTTTTTGATGAGTTCAACGGCAAACTCATAGTCCTTATCAAAATAATCGGATCCGTAATAGAATCTGTCGTCCCAATCAAATCCCAGCCAATGAATATCCTGCTTAATAGCTTCAACATATTCTGTATCTTCCTTCGCGGGATTGGTATCATCCATACGAAGATTACACATTCCGTTGAATTTTTCCGCCATTCCGAAATCTATGCACAGAGCCTTACAATGACCGATATGAAGGTATCCGTTAGGTTCGGGCGGAAAACGAGTATGCACCGTTTTACCTTCAAACTGTCCTCCCAAGGCGATATCCTCTTCTATAAAATCATAGATAAAGTTTCTGCCTTCGTTTTCTGCATTTTCCAAATTCAGGTCTAAAGTAGCCATAAAAGCTCTCCTTTTTTATATTTACACTTCATTACATTATAAATATAAGAAATTCTAAAATCAATAATTATCATTTGTTCTTAGCCTGATAATACGCTCTCTTTCTAAGTGTCGGATCCAGAATCTTTTTTCTGATTCTCAAAGACTCGGGAGTAACTTCCAGCAATTCATCAGTATCAATAAAATCAAGAGCCTGTTCAAGGCTTAATATTCTGGGCGGTGTCAGACGCAGCGCTTCGTCCGCAGAACTTGATCTGGTATTTGTTAACTGCTTCTTCTTGCAGACATTAATTTCAACGTCCTCGCCTTTACCGTTTTGGCCTACTACCATTCCCGAATAAACCTTTTCGCCGGGTCCGATAAACAAAGTTCCTCTCTCCTGCGCGTTGTAAAGGCCGTACGTAATTGCTTCGCCTGCTTCAAACGCAATCAAAGATCCCTGCTTTCTGTATGAAATGTCGCCCTTATACGGACCGTATTCATCAAAAATGGTGTTCATGATACCGTTGCCCTTGGTGTCGGTCATGAATTCACCTCTATATCCGATGAGTCCCCTTGAAGGAATCGAGAACTCCAGTCTCACATAGTTTCCGTTTGAAGGAGTCATGCCCTTCAACTCGCCCTTTCTCATGGAAAGTTTTTCGATTACCGCGCCGGAAAACTCTTCGGGAACATCTATATAGCACAATTCCATGGGCTCGAGTTTCTTGCCCCTTTCGTCTTCCTTATATATAACCTCTGCCTTGCTGACAGCAAATTCATATCCTTCGCGACGCATGTTTTCAATGAGAACGGATAAATGCAATTCACCTCTTCCCGACACCTTAAAAGCTTCCGTAGTATCGGTTTCTTCAACTCTCAAAGATACATCCGTATTCAGTTCTCTGAACAGTCTGTCTCTAATGTGACGGCTGGTTACGAATTTACCTTCCTTGCCCGCAAGCGGAGAATCGTTAACCATGAAATTCATTGAAATGGTGGGCTCGGAAATCTTCTGAAAAGGAATAGGGCTTACGGCATCGGGAGCGCAAAGCGTATCTCCTATATGAATATCCGTGATTCCCGATATTGCTACTATCGAGCCTATTGTAGCTTCCTTAACTTCTACTTTGTTAAGTCCGTCAAACTCGTACAGTTTGCTGACCTTAACTTTCCTTTGTTTCTCCGGCTCATGGTGATTGACTATTACCACTTCCTGATTGACTTTAATGATACCGTTGTCGACTTTGCCGACACCGATTCGTCCAACATACTCATTATAGTCAATGGTGCTGATAAGCACCTGCGTTCCGGCATCCGGATCGCCTTCGGGAGCAGGAATGTAGTTAACAATCGTATCAAACAAAGGCTCCATGTTAACGCCCGGCTCATCCATGCTCAATGAAGCCTGTCCTGTTTTTGCAGAAGCAAAAACAAACGGGCAGTCCAGCTGGTCATCATCCGCATCGAGATCCAAGAAAAGTTCGAGCACTTCATCAATGACTTCCTTGGGTCTGGCTTCCGGTCTGTCTATTTTGTTGACGCATACGATAACGGGGAGTTTCAATTCCAAAGCCTTGCGCAAAACGAACTTTGTCTGCGGCATGGCTCCTTCGAAAGCATCAACCACCAAAATAACACCGTTAACCATCTTCAATACACGCTCAACCTCTCCTCCGAAGTCTGCATGTCCCGGTGTATCAATAATATTAATCTTTATACCTTTATATGTAACGGCGGTATTCTTTGAAAGGATTGTAATTCCTCTTTCTCTTTCAATATCGTTTGAATCCATTACACGTTCGGCAACTTCCTGATTTTCTCTGAAAACGCCGCTCTGTTTTAGTAATTCATCCACCAACGTGGTTTTTCCGTGATCGACGTGCGCTATAATCGCTACGTTTCTTATGTCTTCTCTTTTCATAATATCTCCCGCCCACCTCATTGTGGGTCCACAAACACTGCTTTTCAAACGGTCAATAGTATACACCACATTAAGCAAATTCGTAAAGAGATTCGTGTCGGCAACGATAATGAAAATCGCAGAAAAATATTTTTTATCGTGCAACACTTTTGCAACACAGTGTTATATATAATGAACTCAACAAAGGAAACAAACCTTTGAAAACAACAAAAATAAACGTTTTCAGTTCCTGATATAGGATATGTTCGAAAGAACAGAAAGGAGTACATTATGAAAAAAAACAGAATTAAAAAAACAGTAATCGCTCTTGGTTTGGCAATGACACTTTTATTTGGATCAAGTCTCACGGTATTTGCAGCACCTAATGATAATGCGGCATCCGGAACATTCTTCCTCGAACAGGACTCTGAAGGATACTGCTACAGAATCGGTGATGAAGTCGAAGTCAAAATTGACAGAGGCTATTTCACCGTAAGATGCAGAATCATCGAAAGAAAAACAGATTGGTTAAACGGTAACATGTATTACGTTCAGCCGGTCGAAAAGCTTAATGACATACAGTCGCTGTTCTTTGGTCCCGGATGGGTTCACGAAAGTGATATCCAGACCATCAATCCCCAGCCGGTTTTCAAATTCCTCTGGGATGTTGCAAAGAAAATATTCTTCTAAATAAATTCTTTCCTCTCATCGCAAAAGCGGCGCCCTCGGGTGCCGCTTTTGTAATTTACTTCAAATATGAAATTTTGCCGGACAAACGATCCTTCATCCAAAGTCCCGTGACCGTCATATCCTCATCTGCCCAATCAAAGGTCTTGGTGCAGGAAGCCTTTACCATTGCGGAAGATTCGTCTCTGTTTGAAATATTCCACTGGGCATAACTTAAATAATTTTCATCAACTATTTTAGCCCACTCATGAGCTTCCTTATCATCTATGATTCCGTTTCCGGATGCATCACAATTGCTGTATTCGTCTACGAAAATGGGTAATCCCTTCTTTAAGGCATACCTCATTCTGTCCCGCAGCTCTTCTTTATGCGTAGAGGCATAGTAATGAAGAGAATACATTACATTCTTAATATCGAGCGGATTATCGGCGGCATCATCCACCAGCTGTGACCACTTGGGTGTTCCTACCAAAATCACCGAATCCGGGCTGTTGGCACGAATCACCGGAATAACTTCTTCAGCATATGCTTTTACAACTTCCCAGGTTACGTTCTCACCGTTCGGTTCGTTGCAGATTTCATAAAGAACATTACCGTAATCTTTGTATTTCTCCGACATCTCCTCAAAAAAGGCTATAGCTTCCTTTTTATGTGTTTCGGGATTGCCGTCGCTCAAAATATGCCAGTCAATAATAACGTACATTCCCAATTCCGTTGCATATTTAACGCCTTTATCAATCAATTCTTTCGTAAAGGTCTGATCACCGCCTGATAAAAAGCCGTCCTCTTCCATTGTATACATGGCCAATCGTATCAAATTGGCTCCCCAGGAATGAATTGTCTCAAAAGCCTTTTCGTTAATATATTCGGGATACCATACAAGCCCCAATGTACTGGGTCCTTTAAGCTGTACCGGTGTACCGTCTTTTGCACAAAGCTTGGTTCCGGTAACATGCAGTTTGCCGTATTCTTTGAATGCGTTCATAATAACCTTCCTTTTCATTAAATCCATCAAAACAAAGTATAGCACTTTATTTGATAAAAGTTCCAAGCAAATCTTGCTATTTTCGTGAGTATTTTGAATCTTCCACTATCGGGGCAAAGCGCAGACGAACCGAAGGAAGTGAATTCAATGTGTAATAATAATTAATGTCCCAATCGCTGCCCTGCGTACGGTCGTTAACCCCGCTTGAAGGAGGTGCAAAAATATTAAGGTTCATCTTGCAAGGGCCGTCGAGTCTGTTTTGATAAAATGCGCTCATCAAATCAATGCATTTAACACCCGGTGCTTTGTAAAACCAGCGTCCGTTTATTTCCATCATTAAATTGGCATCCAGCAGTTCTCCGTCGAAATTGACTTCCGCAAATACGGGGTCTCCTTCCATATCAAGAACCATCGCCACTCCGTCAGCATCCTCAGCTCCGCCCCAACGCAATTTGCAAGGTAGGGGCGCATCGGCACCCACTTCAATACCCGGCTTAAAGAAATCATCATTTATTATGTCTCTGTAAACCGAAAGCAACGGCTGCTCTATACCGACATCGCTGTTATTAGGGTCCGTAATCTCGAGTCCCAATCGTCCGTCATCTCTGAACTGATACAAGGTAAATGCACTAAACCAGCGTTCGGGATCATTCTTAATATGGTCTGCAAAATCTTTTACCATAAGTGCCTGATCGTATGCTCCCGTTACATCTCCGTCTGCATTAAGTTCCGACATAACCATGGGTTTCTTCTGCCCGTTACATATCTCAACCAAACGATCAAAAGTACGTCTGGTATTAAAATACACCTCATCAACCGTAGAACGCTTATGCTGGTTATTGTCTTTTTCTGCCACTTCGTAAGGCCAGCCCCAGTTAAGCGCCATATACTGATCCATTGAAAAAATATCCGTTGCGCGAACTGCCTCAACAAATTCCTTCTCTTTTTCGATTTCGGGTGCCGTTTCATCGGTAACCGTTCCGGCACAGAGAATCATTTTTACATTAGGTGCATGTTCCTTCATTATCTTGGTGAATCTGACAAAGAAGTCAGCTACTTCCTGATAAGAACATCTCTTGTTAAAAGAAAACCAGTCGCCGGTACATTCATGATTCATACGAAGCAAAACTCTGCCATAGGGGCGCAGGTCTTCGGCGATAGCAACAATATGCTCGTCTGACACATGCGGATCAACCGTCAAAGTCAAAACGACATCCTGTCCATGACGTCTGACATCCTGCATGTTCTTAAAAGTATCACCATTTCTGTCCCCATTTATTCCACCTGTATAGGGAAAATAATTATCATAAGGATAATCCCAGGCAAAAGACACATCCTGATCGGCAAAGGCATCCTGCGCGCGCTTCGGCCATGTCTCATCGAGCGGATAATAACAATACATCAGGCTGATTCCTCTGTGAGGACGTCCGAGTTTATTCAGAATATAATCCTGATTGACATAGAGTCCGCGTTCGGAACCATCTCCCAAATCCACGGCACATTTAGCCGGTGTCAGGGTAATCTTCTTTACATTGGTCATTAGTGTTTCCTCCGAAATAAATAGTGTTAGTCAATTAGTTGTTGTTTTCATTCAAAGGGTATTTTAGAGGATTCGGACAGAATAAGCAACGAACTCGTTTTAAATATCTATAACAATCTTTCAATGTTGCTTCATATATTCCGGCATATTCATTCTTCCTTTACAAGCCCGGAGTGTTATGATATAAATTCAAAATAGAAAAAACACTTATTGTACAATATTAATAATTCAGGAGGGGATTTGAAATGAAAGGAACCAAAATTGCCTTAATAATTACTTTGGTAATTACAGCTTTACTGGCAACCTACATTGTAGTAAGTTCTGTCGGCATTCTCAATTTCGGCGCTGCCGAAGAACCCAATCGCGTTGAAGGAGCAGGGTATGATTCACCCGAAGAATGCGTCGAAGCTTACATGGAGTACTTCAAGAACGGTGATTACAACGGTATGTTAAGCTGCTATGCCATCGAAACTGCGGTTGAAAATTTTAGCATGGAAAAATACATCGAACGATTACAAGCCATTAATCCGTCTTCTACTATTGTGATAGCAGATGATGATTTTTCAAAGAGTGTCAGTGCCGAGCAGTTAAGATACAGAATATTTAATTCAATCAGGGGCGCCTCTTGGTATCTTGCAGATTGCAGTTTTTTGACAGACGGAATGAACGTTCAGCCCGAATCCGATCAAAGTTTGGAAGATTTTGTAGATGAGGTGTTGCCGTCCGGCATTCAGGAAACCCTCAGTAACATTGAATATAATGGAATGCTTGATGAAAATGATGAATTTGTAGAAAACTACTATAAGGATCAAACCAAGAAGAATGCCAAAGGGCAGGCAGCTCACTTCGGAAGTGATGATTTTGAGCCGGTTGCCGTTGACTTCTCGGTAGGCAAAGATGATTATTATCTTTTCCTTGATATGCTCGAATATAATGAAAAATGGTATATCAAACCCGATTCTTCATTTCTGTCATCCATTTATGGAATCCCGTATACACAAGGCAATGTGATTTCGCAGGAAGATGCCGAATAGTAATATTTGATAATATAAAGCCCGATGCAGCGCATCGGGCTTTTGTACATTAATTGGGAATGTAATCCATACATTCTTCTTTATGCTTCTGAGTTATTCTTTTTAAACAGTCGAAATGCCCATACCGCAAAGGCTGCCGTAAACAGACCAATTAACAATTCCGTAACATACACATTCGGTAAAGCCGAGGCAATCAACACACTTCCTGCATCAAGAATCAAATGGAACGCAAATGCAATAAGAAAATATTCGAGTTTCTTTTCCTTTACGCTAAACCAAACAAATATACTCATGGAAACATGTCCCACAATCGCTATTATTCTTTCTACCAATCCGACTACGAACAAGCCTGAAGAAGCCGTACAAAGGTTCGCGATGCTCGAAAGTGTTGCCACCGCCTGATCCTCCGGAAGAAGTTTGAAAGGTTCTGCCATTACCGCAAAGGAACCGGAATTAATCATCACCGCATAAATCAAATTATTCAGCATGGTAAAAAACAGTATAATAAACGCCTCAACTCCGCCATGTCCTACGCCATACATGATGGCATTCACATTGTTGTCCATGGTCTTCTTTAGCATAAACTTCATAACCAACAGACGTCCCGTTTCCTCAAAGAGCGCTGCCATAAAGCCCCCATACAAAGCCATCAGTACAAGATTTTCCTGAATAACCGTTCCCACGGGAGATGACAAAATAATATTGTGGAACAGTGCCTCAATAACTCCCGCAAAAAGAAGCCACACTCCGCATCCTGCGAAGAAATTCTTGAAGCTGCATTTATACTTCAGCTTCAAAAAAATGGGAAGCCCGATAAAAAGCACCAATATCATTACCATTGTGAAAACAATAAAAGCAATCGAAAGTGTGGGCACATGTCCGGCACTTATCTGTTGAATCAGTTCTTCCATCAAAATATCCTCCTAAAACACGTATTATTGTCGATACACACGACCACTATTATACCATTAAATTATAACGCCGCGTATAGTACCTTTTTATAGACTTTCTGCGACAGCTTTTCGGCATAGACAAAATTTTCACACATTAGGTCAAACAAAAACCCTTGAAACACTGCGTTCTGCAGATTTCAAGGGTTATATAAATCGTAGCGAGAAAGAGACTTGAACTCTTAACCTTCCGGGTATGAACCGGATGCTCTAGCCAGTTGAGCCATCTCGCCATGTATATATGGGACCTACAGGGCTCGAACCTGTGACCCTCTGCTTGTAAGGCAGATGCTCTCCCAGCTGAGCTAAGATCCCATGGGTTTAGGCGACTTTGCAAGCCGCCCTAATAATATACAATTTTTGTATCCATATTGTCAATACAAATTTTATTATTTTTTGTTACTATTCACAGCTTCTTTACAGGCGCACTATTTTGCCGGCCCTTCGCCCTTAAGCATTCGAAAACTTTCAAAATCAAAATTGCTTCCCGGCAAAAATATAAAGGTCACATCCCACTTCCCGGTCTTTTTATCAAACTCAAATTCCTGTTCGGAAAAATCGGGACTTCCTTTGAATTCAATAATTTCTCTGATGCGGCTTTCGCCCGAAGAAAACAGCAGATGAATTGTATTATTATCTAGCGGAGTATGTCCGCATATTTTAATTCTGTCCGCTCCGATTTCTCCGAAATCAAAGTCTTTGAAAACTAACGAAACATTATTTCCGATGTTCAAAACTGCATTCTCAGCTCTTTCAAACGAATCTCCGTATATTTCATCCGCATCCAATGCAGAATTTGTGTCAAAGGCACGATTGATTTCTTCAAAAACGAATCCCTTGAGATGAATCTTGTGCTGATGGACTTCAATTCCCAAGGTGCATACCCCTGTCAAGGTTTCGTCAAGTTCAAAGGTTTGGTCCTGATAAACGTTCCATATACTTGGGCGATTATAACAACTCGTTGCTATAATCTTAGATCCTTCACCATGAGGTTTTCCCTTCCAAATCGTGAAATTCACCGGTCTGTTATCAAGTTCAAATATCGACATCGTAATTTTCTTCGTTCCCGTTAATCCGAAATCAAGATTTTCGTATACGGCAAAGCTCTCCTCGGTCGGGGATGTGGATATTCCGTTTTCATTTCCGTTTCCGAGGTTGTCAGAGCCCTGACGATACCACGCCGCATAAACATACTCATACGGATTGATATTCATCTGTCCGAATCCATCGGCAACAAAATCAAAATCGGATATTACGGTCACCTTGCCGGATTCATCAACGGCCATGGCTTTCAAACGAAATTCCGAATCGGAAAGTGCTCTCAACTTAAAGCTTAATCCGTCTTCCGAAATGTCCTCTACCACAGATGTATACAGAGGCACCCCTTTTTGACTCGTAACCCGATATCGAATTTCTTTATATTTTGCCCCCGCAGGGCATACTGTCGCCTTTATTTCAATCGCAGGATGTTCAGGCGTTAAATGATTGTTTATCGGTATCAGGGATTTACCTTGCTTTTCCATAAGATCGATTCGTCGAATATTGAGGTTCTCGGTATCCTTCATAAATCCGACCTCACATCTTCCGCCCTGCTCATGTGTCTTTATAACCGCGAGCATTTTCCCGGCAAACAGATTTTTTTCGTTCGAAAGGAAAGATTCCCTATCGGTGCTGTCCCCGTTATCCGTGCCGAGTAAAGAACAGTTTCCTGAGCAGGAAACCTTTATTCTGTCTCTGGCATTCGATACTTCACCGCCTTTTTCATCAAAAGCAGACACCTCAAAAAAGAGAAGTCTTTCATCTCCCTTGGGACTTTCGAACAAAAAGCTTACGTTATCCCCAACCTTTTCTTCGACACACTTAAGGTTATCTGTCATACGCACTTTTAGCGTATAGTTTTCTGAAGGAGTATATATTTCTTCAAATACAGCGGGGATATCCGATCCCTTTTCATATGCTTCCGCTCTGAGTTTTCCTTTTACATAAGGAATACTGTAATCCGCATACATTGAAGAACCGCTCTCATGGTCGATGCCTTTTCGTCCCAACGAAACATCATTTAAGAAAAGTTCCGTCTCAGGATAATTCGTACAAATTCTGACATCAATGTTCTGCCCTTGGTTAAAATCCCAATACGGCAAAATATGTATCATCGGATTATCCTTTCGGTCCGTCCAAGCCGACTGAAACATATAGTATGCATCTTTCGGGAAAACAGCCGTATCTGCCATCCCGAAATACGAATTCTTTGTATGATACGGCGTAGGCTCTCCCAAATAGTCGATTCCGGCCCATAAAAACTGCCCGAAACTGAATTCACAGTCGCGTTCAAATGTCACACAATAATCAAGATTCGGTGCGCCCCAGCTGGTGGAACTGTTTCCCAAAGACGAACACTGCTCATCTTCATCCGAAAGCAATGTTTCTTTTAGCGGGAAATGATATATCCCGCGGGATTGAACGCAGGAAGCCGTTTCGGAGCCGAAAATATACCAATCCGGGTGATCACGGTGATGATCTCTATACAATTTTTCACCGTAATTGTAGCCGGCCATTTTGATGTCATCTACGGCAATTTGCGTATTTTCCCACGCCATATAATTGGAAGCCAAAATAACGCTTCCGTGATTTCTGTAATCGTATTTGCGAATTTCATCGGCAATTCTGTTAAGAGTTTCTCTTCCTTCTTTTCCGGCATGCGTGTCATATATTTCATTTCCGGCCGACCAGAAAATGACGCTCGGGTGATTACGATCCCTGCATACCCACGACTTAATATCTTTTTTGAACCAATCTTCAAAGAAACGGGCATAATCATATTCCGTTTTTGAAAACAGCCAGCAATCGAATATCTCATTAACAACCAGCATTCCCATTTCGTCGCACAATTCGAGAAATCCCGGTGCAAAGACGTTGTGAGCAAGTCGTATTGCATTTGCTCCCATTTCTTTCATTGCCTGTATCTGACGGCGGGCCATATCCTTGTGAAACGTATGTCCCAGGCACCCTCCGTCCGAATGAAGGCATACTCCGCGCAGCTTAATGTTTCGTCCGTTTAAAAACAATCCGCGGTTTGTGTCTGCTTCAATCGTCCTAAAGCCAAAATGTGTTACGGTCTCAGCGACTTTTCTGTCACTGTCCATGAGAATTGCCCTGAGTTCATACACCTTGGGATTGTCCACATCCCATAAAATCGGGGCTTTGGCGGTTGCGGTTGCTTCATTTGTATCGCTGTTTTCAAAATTGCTTTCAGTCGATATACCCAATTCCGGAATCTCATAAATTACTTTCATGTTGGACACTTTTATGTTTATTTTGCTTTCGAAAAAAATGTCCCACGTCTCATCCGAAGTCTTTGACGTTGCAACGTATAAAGAATCGGGCAAAATATATTCATTCTCAAAACAATACAGATACACATCCCTGTTTATTCCTGGCCCGGCATACCATCTCGAGTTGGGACATCGATAGTTAATCGAAACATATAAAGTATTTTCGTCCTCGGTCAAGGCATCTGTTATATCAAACCAGAACGAAGTATATCCGTTGACCCATTTCCCGACAAATGTGTCATTAACATATATTGACGCATCCATATAGACGCCTTCAAAATACAAGACATATTTAGCGTTCAAATCCTTTATCTCCGGAAGCAATCGACGATACCAGATAACCGAATCCGAATAAAAATCCTCAACTTCGGAAATGTTTGCATCATGCGGAAGCGAAACGGCTTCATATCCGTCATCTTCCTTGGCAACTTTAAGTTGCAGAAATTCTTCGTTATAATCCAGCTTTTTGTATTCAAAACCTTTATTCAGAAGCAGTTTGCTCATACTTTTCTACCTCAATATCAAAATTTGAGCCCATTCTCAAAATGAATGGGCTCAGTACTAAGCATAATTCAAAATCTTTATTTTTCGCTGTTTTCCTGTGCGGGAGTCGTGCTCTGCGAAGACTGTGAATTATTCGCCTGTTGAATTCTCAACGCAGCATATTGAGCCTGCTCGGCCTGCTTTTTCATAAGTCTTTTAGCTTCGCGCTTTTTTGAGCCCTTTACTATTCTGATAACAATAAGAACTATCACTCCGACTACTATCGCAAACACGATAAGTCCGGGCAAGGCACCCACAAACCAGATAAAGAAGTCTCCCAGTCCTTCAACCGTATCTGCCAATCCCTCCTTAATCGAGCTCAGCATTCTTTCGCCATAGGTTTCAGGTTCCGGTTCGGTATAGGTCTTTACTTCATTAATACTGATATTGAAGGTGGTATAATCAATCAGATTGTCATATGTTCTCAGCTGAGATTCTGCCGAATCGATTCTGTAACGAACTTCTGAAAGACGTGATTCTATGGTCAAAATATCTTCCATGGTTTCAGCTTCCTCAAGCAGTTCCATCAATCTTTCCTGCTCGACAACATATGCCTCTTTTTCACTCTGAGTATCTACATAGTTAAGCGTAACATCCTCAACACTCATATCCTGATTGGTGATGTTGGCATTTGATCCCAGAAGATTCAAGAATTCCTTGGCATGATTCGAGGGAATTCTGACAGTCATATATGAATACCTGGAGTCATACGAATTCGATATACTGCCGTTATATTCCGACAGATTCTGAATATATCCTCCAAACTCGGTAATCTTGTTTTCCAAAAAAGCACTAAAGTCATTAAAAGCTTCGGTTTCAACGGTCAGATTGTAGGTGGTTATCAGTTTACGGGAAGTATCCTGCACCTCAACACTCTCATTAACCGCGCCGTCCGCGAGTGCTTCTTCAGCTGCATACTCTTCCTCATAGTAATCGTAATAACCCATTCCGTTATCTGCAGCAGCTGACTTTGCCGCCATCGGCATGGCATCATATTTTGCAGAATCCGAAGAAGAACCGCACCCTGTTAATATCACGGCCCCCATTGACAGTGATACCGTCAATACCAAAAGACGTCTTAATAAACTATTTTTCATTTAAGCCTCCGAGTTTTTCTTTTCCTTATTCTTTGCAATAATCAGATAAACAGCAGTAGGCAGGAAAATTAATGCTGTTGACAAGAAAGCATAAAATCCTGTATTTTCCGTTGTCTTATCAACGAAAATCGATGTGGTCGTCAACGCTGAAACATCACTGCTGATATAAATGGCACACATAAAATTATTTATTGTATGAAGAATCATGCTCGGAATCAACGATCCGAAATGTAGTGTTACAACGGCAAACATTACTCCGGGAATCAAATATGACAGCATCGAAAATAGCGTATCAATTCCGGCCGTATTAAGCACTTCAGGATTTGCGCCGTGCATAATTGCAAACAGTACCGACGAAATAACTATGTACCAAAATACTTTAAACGAAAATTTCTGTTTAAGGTTGTCTCCGAAAAACATACGTCCGATAACGCCTCTAAACCACAGTTCCTCAAGGCCGCACTGCATCCATAAAAAGATTACCGAAAGCAGCACTGACAAACCGACAGTCGCAAAGGATGCCTTTTCGTTCAGCACGGTATTTTTCCATGTCGGAAAGCTTGCAAAAAGCGAAGAAATGAAAAAGATTATCGCCACTGTCGCCACTTTCTTTTTATCGGTATGGCCTTCTCTTCCGCGAATAAAGCTCATAATTCTGGTTTTGCAGAAAATCCCGATAAAGATAATCAACATCCAGAAATCAGTCGCAAACGTTATCATTAATTCCAAAAATTGCAGCATGTCTTCGCTTACGTTTAGTCCGGCAATTGCGACTATTACTCTCACAATTGACATGATTATAATGCCTGCAATACTTCCGAGGATAAATCCAACAACTACGGCAGCTATCCAGCGCCACTTCGGGCATTCGTTTTCAGGCCATTCTTTTGATTTTTTCTTTGCATTCATATTTGCATTTTGAATCGTTTCGTTTGCCATAAAAGCACCTCCAAAATTAACGGTCAATATATGTAATCTTGACACTCTTTAGTTCAACTCCGCCCAATGTAAAGAAAATGCTCATAATGTCATTATTAAAAAGAGCATATCCTTCGCCTTTGGCACTGATCCATTTACCGTCACCGTTACAGTTCAATGACAGAACGGGTGAACTGTGTAAATACAATACCGCAGGAAGCTGAGCCAGTTCATTTCCGGGCAATCCGCGTCCCGTCAATTCAAATTCATAAGGTCCCATTTTCGGAAGCGATATTCCGATAAAATGCTTGGAACCCTTTGTTGCTTCAATATAACTCAAATCAATTACATCACCGCTGTTTACCGGTATATATTCAACCTGCGCAGGCACTTCATCATAGCCTTCTTCCTGGTTAATTACTTCAACGGTAATCTCCTCGCCAAGAAAACGTTTATAGAGAGCCTGCTTAGTCAGAAAATCACAAATGTTGGCAGCACAACGTTGCAGTTCACCTGCTGTCAATGCTCCGCTTTGAGCATCGGAAAGAGCATTATCTCCGACATCGGCAGTTGCCTTTGGAACGCACATATACAAATCATTTTGAGCGCGCACCATGGCTGCAAAATTCTCTTTGGAGCCTTCGGCACCTTCTTCGGAAACATTGGCCCACCAGTCGGTCATTACTATTCCCTTGAAGCCCCACTGATTTCTCAAAATCGTAGTGTTCAAATCATAATTTCCGGCTGTATATACGCCGTTTATCTGACAATACGTGGTCATTACCGAATCGGCTCCGGCCTTTACGGCTATTTCGAAACCACGAAGATATATTTCACGAAGGGCTTTTTCGGATACCACCGGATTCACTATCTGGCGACCCGTCTCCTGGTTATTGCAGGCAAAATGCTTTATAGTTCCAGTAACGCCGTTAACCTTTAATCCCTTAATCTGAGCAGCTCCGATAGTACCTGTCAGATACGGGTCTTCACTAAAATATTCAAAATTACGTCCGTTTAAAGGATGTCTGTGTATGTTCATACCCGGTCCGAGTAATACATCCACTTTGTTCTTTAACATTTCAATTCCCAACATTTCAAACAAAGCTTCGTTAAGCTCCGGGTTAAAAGTACTCGAAAGCAATGTTCCGTTCGGAATGGAAAATGCCTTAACTCCACTGTCAAGTCTCATTCCCGAAGGGCCGTCATCCATACAGCAGATCGGTATTCCTTTTTCTTTGAGTGAAGGAATAATACCGCCGACAGCAGCCGCCGTTCCCGGTGTGACAAGCATTGATCCCATTCCCTCACCGCGTATCATTGTACACAGTTCTTCCAAAGAAAGCTGAGAAATGAAATCCTCCATTGATACTTTATTTTCGCATACATCGGAAAGCTTATATCCCTTATCGGCAGATGTGGGAAGGCTTTGTGGCAGATTTTTAAGTCGTCTGTCCTTTTGAGTATCCTCTCGTAAAGGTGCTTTTTCGTATTCACCTTTTGAATTAAGTCGTTCAAACGGTTTTACAGGTTTAAGCGCCGAAACAAGTGCTTCAACCATCAAATCCTTTTCAATATCAAAACTTCCTATGTTTTTGCAGTCTCTTACATTATTTCCTACCAGGATTTCATAAGTTCCCTTTTCAAGAACAAATCCTGTACCCAAACCGCATCTTCCGTCATCGTCGTATGAAGTAAAATTGCGGATTGGAATATCAAAAGAAATAGTTTCTTTTTCTCCGGGGTTCAGTAGTTCTGTCTTCTTGTAAGCAACCAGAACCTTTAAGGCTTTGGACAGTTTGCCGCTCGGAGCCTTGCAATATACCTGAACGACTTCCTTTCCTGCCTTGTCACCAAGATTCTTAACTTCGGCATTCAACGTAACTGTCGTGTCGTTCCTTTGAACATCACCTGCAGATATTTCAAATGCAGTATACGAAAGACCGTATCCAAATGGATACAAAACTTTTTCGGGTGCAAAAGTTTCAAAATAACGATATCCGACAAATATATCTTCGGCATACACCGCTTCATTGGGATCACCAAAATTGTTGTATGAAGGATAATCTTGCAAACTGCGGGCTATTGTATCCGGCAATTTCCCTGAAGGATTGGTCTTCCCGAGCAATACATCGACTGTTCCGTATCCGCCCAACATTCCTCCCTGCCATGCGTAGAGCAGAGCATCGATTTTATATTCGTTTACAAAAGACATGTCGATTATGTTTCCGACATTCAAAACCACTACTACTTTTGAAAACGCATTGCACACCTTAGCCAGCATGTCCCGTTCGCCGTCGGTCAATCGATAAGAACCGTCCGCGTCACGATTATCTCTGTCTTCACCGGCCAGACGTCCTATGATTACTACGGCATAGTCATTCTTTGAAGCTGCCTTGTTGACAACATCGCTTTCAAGAGGCATTTCCAACTGAGAATCAGGTTCCGCCGCCCATCCCAGGCCTTCGTAATACGGATTGTCACGCTCCCAGTCAAGGTATATTTTTTCAAGCTCTTCATCAAAAACAATATCACCGGACTTGGATGCTTCCTTCAAAGCATCTGTAATCGTTACCACACGATTAACGTTTACCATACCGCCGGATCCCGTTCCGGACTTATAGTAATGGTGCTGAATTCTGCCGAAGACAGCTACTTTGGCGCCCTTTGAAACCGGCAGTACTTTGTTTTCATTTTTTAACAGAACCTGGCCTTCGGATACTGCTTCGACAGCCAGTGCATTGTATTTTGAATAATCTAAAATATATTTCATATTAATACCCTCTGGTTCCGTTTAATGATTCATCGTTTTCAATCCAGTCAGATACATCAACAACTCTGTATTCATCGCGATCATCGCGAACTATCACGCGATCGATTCCGGCATTTATTATCATTCGCTTACACATCGCACAGGAATTGGAATTGGGAATATATTCACCCGTAACCGCATCCACTCCGGCCAGGTACATGGTTGCACCGATCATTTGATTCCTGGCTGCCGAAATAATGGCATTGGCTTCAGCATGAACCGATCTGCATAATTCATATCGCTCACCGCGCGGAATATTGAGTTCGTTACGAATACAAGTCCCTATATCGGAGCAATTCTTTCTGCCTCGCGGAGCTCCGACGTATCCTGTGGAAATAACTTCATCGTTCTTAACGATTACGGCTCCGTATTTTCGTCTCAGACATGTGCCTCTCTGAGCCACAGTCTCAGCCAAGTCCAAATAATAATTAACTTTGTCTCTTCTGCTGTTTTTATCGTTTTCCATCATTTCCCCTCCGAACATTTATATATACAGCTTTATCTCAAAAATAAATAAATATACACCAAAGATATTACGCCCTGAATAATCGAAAATCTGGCAACCGTCTGCGGATTTGACCAGGTAATGTCAATCTCTTTACGGACAAAATCATGTAAAGGTGTTCTGATTTTCTTAAGTGGGTTAAACTTGAACACTCTGATGCATGTAACCTTCAAAAGCCCCAAACCTCCGTCAAGAATAAGTACCAGCGCAAACGGAACAAAAAGTAACGGCATACGGCTTTTCAAGGCTACTATTGCTATAAACAATCCCATTGCGCGCGATCCGGCATCTCCCATCATCAAAATACTGGGGCCGGCATTAAACCACAGATAAGCTATAAGCGCAACAATGAAGAAAATTATTAAAAATGAAAATCTGTAAAAGTAATCAAAAGCAAAGTCCCCTATGAAGAAACTCAACAATGTTACAATAACCAGCATTCCGGATAAGCCATCCACGCCATCCGCACAATTGGTTACATTTACAGAACCCCATACAAGCAGGATGCACAGTACAACAAACAGAACAAGCGGTACCGAAATCTCCATTGAAAGGAATGCAATTCTGATTATAGTTCCGTTATAATGCACATATGTGAAGGCCAAAAGGATTGCCACAACCAAATCCAGAATGCCTTTTTTCAGTCGTCCCCAAGGTTTTTCCGCACGATCGTCCAAATATCCCGTGAGCATTTCGGCGACCGTCAAAACAACGTATATTATATATTCGGGCTTAAACGGTCCGAATAGTAAATAGCCTAACGCGAAGCACAAAATAAAAATAATACCGGCACCTCTGGGTTTTCCTTTTGACAATTTTCCATCGACGGCAAAATCCCTGCCCTCATCCGCAGGCAGTTTATCTTTAAAAAGGTGATGTGCCAGCATCGTCGTAATAAATATGAAAGTAATCCCCAATGCAAGCATCACATTAGGATATCTGTATAAAAACCAATAAACCATGTTGCCTCCAAAATATTAAAGACCCAGAGCTTTTCTGGCCAATTTATCAGCCAGATCATTATATTTATCTCCGCTGTGTCCCGTTACTTTTATAAATCGTATTTTAACCTTCTTCGAAGCCTCGTTATAGAAAGAAACATACGCTTTTGTTCCTTCCTTTTTAGTCTTCCACTCGCCCAAAGGCCATTTCGCTATTCCTTCATAGTCATGGTAAATAGATATGGACGGAATCTCATAATCCATCGCATACTGCATGGCAGCGCAGGAACCCATAATCTCTCCCGCCACATTCCACATACTTTGCAATTCGGGATCGTTAAATTTGTCGGAATACTCTTCGATTGTTCCGTCGTCCTTAATAACTACCATCCCGTATGCATATTCTCCGGTTTCTTTGTTGTAGGAACCGTCTACGTAAATGTGCAGTGAATCATCGTTTTCTTCAGTTGATAAAAATGATTTTATCTTTATTTCCATAGTCTTTTTATTTTAGCATTTTGGAACTTTCTTCTCAAGACTTTATACTATTTCCGACTGTTGATAAAGTATGAATTTCCATGTAAAATACAAGCTATGTACGATTATATTTTATTTGATTTGGACGGAACGATTACAGACCCCGGCATAGGCATCACAAATTCCGTGATGTATGCCTTGAATAGATATAATATTGAAGTCAAAGACAGAGAATCTTTATATCGATTTATCGGGCCTCCGTTAATGGACTCTTTCTCAGCTTACTACGGTTTTGATGAAGCACAGTCAAAAGAAGCCGTCAAATACTATCGCGAGTATTACTCCGACAAAGGGATTTTTGAATGCACCGTCTATGAAGGAATTCCCGAGTTGCTAAAAGAACTGAAAGGGAAAGGAAAAAAGATTATTCTGGCGACCTCGAAGCCCGATGTTTTCGCTCAAAAAATACTCGAACACTTTAATTTGTCCGAGTATTTCGACTTTGTAGCAGGGGCTACCATGGACGAAAAGCGTACCAAGAAAACAGAAGTTTTGGAATATGCCCTAAAAGAATGTCATATTGACGATGTTTCGAAATCATTGATGATCGGCGATCGCGAATACGATATACTCGGCGCGAAACATTTCGGTCTGGATTCTGTAGGCGTTCTCTTCGGATACGGTTCAAAAGATGAACTAATGAATGCAGGTGCAACCTATTTAGCCCCAACGGCTGCGGATATATTATCGATAATTCATTAAAACTTATTACTTGTGATAACGTAATAACAGTTTACAGCTAAAATGCAAAAACCTTTGCACCGTGTTTTGCGATTTCAATCGGCAGTGTCATATTGTTTGACACTGCTTTTTTATTACCCCAAAGTTCCGTTGCCGAAATATCCGAATATATTTCCAGTTCATTCAAATCAAGCTCTATCTTGCTGTCTTCATCTCCGAGATTAAAAACAGCCACATATGTTTTTCCTTCGTTCGTAACTCCTATCCATACCGCATGTTCGATTCCGTTAATATTGCGTCTGAATACCTGATGCGAATGTCTGACATCCTGATGCATCCTAAGAATTTCCTCATTGGTAATCAGGCTCATGGTGAATTCATCAAACCCGGTCATTTCACCGCCAATCATCAAAGGCGCCCTAAAAATGCACCACAGCGTCATCATGGTAATCTGTTCATCCTTTGTAAAATTGGTACGTTCATCTTTATTATAAACCTGGCGAATCGGACCTATGGGCAGCATATCCGCATCCGGCCAGTTTCCGGCTCCGGTATGCGTGCACCACTTTTCGCATCTTTCGAACATATTGTAAAGGAGTTCCCATTTGTCCCAGAAATCGTCAGTAATTCTCCACATATCGGACACTTCTTTATACAGTTCTGCCTTTTCCAATAAGGCAGGTCCGGGTGAAAGACTTAGTACCATGTCGCGTCCGCAGTTTCGCAATGATTCCGACAGCATGATCAGTTCTTCCTCTTCATGCGGTAATTCACGGCATATGTCATCACACTTAATAAAATCAACTCCCCACGAAGCATACAATTCAAAAATACTGTCATAGTATTCACGGGCTCCGCTTTTTTGAGGATCCAGACCGTACATATCCGAATTCCAGCAGCAGATGCTTGCCGTTTTCGCAACTTCTCTGGCAGTACGATTGGTTCCCTTTACAGGCAAATTGCGGTGAACGGCACCTCTCGGAATGCCTCGCATTATATGAATTCCAAATTTCAATCCAAGCGAATGCACATAATCGGAAAGCGGCTTGAACCCGTTACCGTCCTTGGCTGAAGGGAATCTGTTCGGCGCAGGCAGCAATCTGCCGTATTCATCCATACATAAATCCGCAAACGGATGATACTCATTATTAATCGCCTCAGGTTCGCTCCACTGAATATCCACTACCACATATTCCCAACCATACTGTTTCAGGTACTTGGCCATGAATTCGGCATTTTGCCTTACTATATCCTCGGTTACTGCAGCTCCGTAACAATCCCAACTGTTCCATCCCATAGGTGCTGTTTTAGTTTTCATATTATTTCTCCCGCTTCAATAAAATCGAGCAGGCTAAAATTCCGCCTGCTCAAAATAAAATCATTATTTATGCGTTTGCCATTGCGCACAGTTCATCAAGCATCTTCGGCAAATCTGTCGCCATATTCTCGTCAGAGAACTGACAGGTTCCAACCTTTTCGTGTCCGCCGCCGTTGTACTTAAGCATTAAGCTCCCTACATTAACCTTACAGGTTTTATTAATGATGCTGTAACCTACTGCGGCCGAACAGCCGTGTCCGCCTCGTCCGTTAACTATCCATGCGGAAACATTCTGTTCGGGATACAGACTGTAAATCAAGAATCTGTTGCCGGTGTAAATAGGATCAACACCACGCAAATCGCTGATGATAACATTTCCCTTCACTTCAGTGTGATCGGCAACCATCTGCTTAAACTTCTCGGTCTGCTCCATATATACTTCGATACGCTCCTTAACATCGGGCATAGCGAGAATTTCTTCCGTGGATTTGTCACGGCATGCAACCATCAGTTTTTCCATCAACTGATAGTTTGAAATGGTGAACTGACGCCATCTTCCGAGGCCTGTTCTCGGATCCATCAAAAATCCAACCAGAATCCATCCGGTAGGATTCAGTATTTCATCAACGGTCAGGTTTCCCGAATCAACTTTGTCTACTGCTACCATGATATCATCATAGTTCGGGAACTTTTCCTTGCCACCGTAATACTCATAAATAATACGCGCACATGAAGGCGTTATTCTGCTTTCGCCTTTATATTTGCCCTGCAATTCCAATCTCTCATGTTCGCTGGAATGATGATCGAACCACAGTCCGCATCCGGGAACATAAGGAACATTAGCCAGGCAATCGTTTTCGTTAATTTCAACCAAACCATCCTGCAAATCTTTGGGATGAGCGAACTGCCAATGATCTATTACTCCTGCTTCAAGGAGCAATGCACCGCATGCCAATCCGTCAAAGTCAGATCTGGTAACCAATCTCATAGCCATATTTATACCCTCCGAGAAATACATTTCTGGAAAAATTATACCACAACTGCCGTACCACGGTCACTAAGTAAAGTCACTTTTTATCGTCGCCATAGACAGAAATTACTTAAAAACCACTTGAATAAGAAACATATAGCATACCGTTCCGCTGATAACGCTGACCAACGTATTCTTTTTCAGGATGTAAGAAAAAACAACGATTGCCGAAGCGATAAGCGCAGGCAGGAAGCCCGAGATACTTGAAAACGAAGTTCCCTTAAGGCAATAAACAACCAGCATTCCCATAATTGCGCACGGCAACACCGTTCCCAGATATTCTATCGTTTTGGGTGTCTTTTTTCCTCCGAAAAACACAAACGGCAAAGCTCTCAAAAGAATTGTAACAGCCGAAGCGATTGCAACACAAATCAATGCGTATCTATCCATTATTTTGCCCTCCCTTTACTCTTTGCATAATAAGGAGCGCCGTCATAATCAGAATCATCGCCGGAATAAGAAATGAATCCTGCCCAAAGATTGCAAGTGCAATCACGGATGAAAGTACACCGATAAGTGCGGGTATATGATTCTTATTTTTCATCCATTGATCCGTAAATATAGTAATAAACAAAGCAGTCAGCGCAAAATCTACCCCTTCGGTGTTAAACGAGATGTATTCACCTGCCAGGCCTCCCAAAAAGCATCCGCTCACCCAATATATCTGGTCAAAAAGAGAAACCAAAAAGCAATACTTCATCGTCGCTTTCTTTCCGAGTTTTTCTATATCCTCCGGGACGTCGCATACAAGCGAATACGTTTCATCAGTCAAGGCAAAAATGAGATACGGCTTTTTTTTACCGGCTCCTTTGTATTTTTGGACCATTGAAATACCGTAAAACAAGTGTCTGGCATTAACCATTAATGTGGTCAATCCCACTGTCAGAAACGAAGCTCCTCCGCTCATTAAAGAAGCCAGTACATACTGCATGGAACCGGCATAGATAACCACACTCGTTAAAAGCGACCACCACATTCCATAGCCTTTGGCCTTCAGGAATACGCCAAACCCGATTCCCAGCACCAAATATCCTGCCATGATCGGTACCGTTGCAACAAAGGCCCTCTTGGTTATGTTATTTTCGTTGTCATTTCCGTTTTTCATATCATTTCGAATTTCCGATACCAATCAATTTATAAAACAGTCTGTACAAAATATCACGTAAAAGATGTCTAAAAAAGAACACCGCCATAATGCCAAAGCAGGCTCCCTGTATGTTCTTGAATAACGCAAAACCCAAAACAGCCCCCGCCGGCAAAAATAATACTCCGCTTCTAAACACCAGATATCCCGTCAACAGTTGAAGCACAAATGAAATTAGCGCAATAGCGGTAACTACATAAAGAACAGTATCCCAATGCAGGAAAAATGCGCCCGCGCCTATAACGGAAAGCAGCAAATAATAAATATATGCAAACGAAAACAATGACCCTACGGCGCTTCCGATTTTGCTTTCCATGGCATCGGATTTTCCGGCACCCCCGGGTTCAAAAGAATTCTTCGGAATAATGCTGCCGCAGGAAGGACAAACCAAGTCCTCTTTACCTGAAACTTCCCTTGGCGAAAATTCATATGAAATTTTACAATTTTGACAATAACGTTTCATAATATTTAATAAGCCGCATGCTGCAACGCAACATGCGGCTGTGTGCACAAGCAGGATACGGGAGTCGAACCCGCCTCACAAGCTTGGGAAGCTCGTGTACTACCGATGTACTAATCCTGCATATCTCTGCACGTCGGTGCAGAGTAATTGATTTTACATCTTCTCGGGTGCCGCAAATCCCAATACGTCAATACATGTTTCCAAGATATCGCGCGTCACCTTCAGCAATGCAATAAACGATCCTTTCTTAGTCATATCCTCTTCCGTAGCTATCTTTGTTTCATGGTAGAAACGGTTAAAATCATTGGCCATATTGTAAATATAAGCACATATCTTATGAGGAGCCGTTTCTTCATAAGCATTCGTCATCATGGCATTAAATCCTGCTATATCCATCATTAACGTTTTCTCTGCATCGGAATAACATCCTGCAAGTGAAGCGCTCGAAACGTCAAATCCGTCTGCTGCTACCTTACTGAGTATAGACTTAATTCGAACGATTGTATACAGAATATACGGACCGGTATCTCCTTCAAAAGAAGTGAATTTGTCCATATCAAAAATATAGTCCTTTGAGGCTTGATTTGATAAATCACCGTACTTTATAGCAGCAAGGGCGACGATGGCAGCGATATTGCGTGCTTCCTCTTCAGGCATTTCACGCGATTCCGTAATACGTTCAAATGTCTTTTCATTAATTTCGCTGATGAGTCGTTCGAGACGCATTACCCCACCTTCACGGGTTTTGAATGCATGTCCGTCAGAACCGTTAACCGTTCCGAAGCCGATGTGAATCATGGGAATATCATCTGCGATAATCTTTGTTTTGCGTGCCGCACGGAATACCTGTTCAAAATACAGATCCTGACGCTTATCGGTTAAGTATATCATTCGAGAAGGATCATACTTTTCGACACGATCCATAATTGTAGCCAAATCAGTAGTATTGTATAACGATGCTCCGTCGGATTTCAGCAAAATACAAGGTGGCATTTCCTTTTTATCGGTATCTTCCTTTACATCGATTACCCAGGCTCCGTCCGACATATACGCATAACCGTTGTCCTGCATGTATTTAACCATTCCCGGTATCAGTTCATGTACCGAAGATTCACCGTTCCAAAGTTCGAAATTAACATTCAGTTTATCATAATTCTTCTTCATGTCTGCTATGGAAACATCCATAATATGATTCCATAAGGCTCGATATCCCCGCACTCCGCTTTGGAGCTTAAACGTAGCTTCCATGGCTGCTGCCTTATACTCGGGATCTTCTTTTGATTTTCCCGACGCATACGGATATATTTCCTCCAAATCAGCCACAGTAAACGGTGCTTCCGAAGGATAATCTCCATCATAATTATCATCAAAATATACAAGCTCGGGCTGACGGTTCTTAACTTCATTGATTACAAGCCCCATCTGAAGGCCCCAATCGCCCAAGTGAATATCTCCGATTGCTTTATATCCCATATATTTGCATATACGCTTCACTGCTTCGCCGATAACCGCAGAACGCAAATGTCCGACATGAAGCGGTTTTGCCACATTCGGTCCGCCGTAGTCAACGATAACAGTTTTTTCTTCGGATACGGTATCAAGTCCGAACTTGGAATCTTTTGAAACAGCGTCCACGTATTTGACCAAAAAATCATTGTTGAGTTTAAGGTTCAAGAATCCCGGCATAACGGCTTCGACTGAAGAAAATACATCGCTGCCTTCGAGTTTTTGAGCCACTGCATTTGCTATATCAATAGGTTTTTGTCCGTACTTCTTTGCTCCGGCCATGGCTCCGTTACACTGATATTCACACAAGTCAGGTCTGTTTGATACGCTGACACGACCCAAGGATTCATCATATCCGGCTTCGGCAAAAGCCTTTTTCATTTCATCAGATATCAATTCAATAAAATACTTCATATATCGTTCTCCTTAGAAAAAATACATCCGCAGTAATCCTGCCTGTACAAATCATATTTCTTTGACAATTCTATACTCTGCTTATAACCGTCTTTCTTTTTAAAGTCCGACGGCAACCATTTCACATCACACGCTTTGCACAAATCCATGCCTATGTTATTCAGCAATTCGGCATTTTTCAGCGGACTGATTGTCAGCGTGGTGGTCACATAATCCGCTTGGTGTATCAGAGCCTCTTCAACCGTCTTTTTAAGTCGCATTCGAAAGCAGATTGCGCATCGGGCTCCGCCTTCTTTATCCTGCTCATGTCCCTTCACATTTTCAAGGAAAGCATCTCTGTCATAGTCTCCTTCCAATACTGCTATGGGGAATCTGTTCGGGCACTCCTTGGTCTTCATGGCTGTTTCCCGATTCAATTCATAAATCAGGCGTTTTTGCTCCTCCACACGGTGCCTATATTCATTATCCTCCGTAATATTCGGATTATAATAAAAAACCGTAATATTAAAAAAAGTGCTTAGATAGGTAAGCACATATGAACTGCATGGGGCACAACAGCTGTGTAAAAACAAATGAGTGCCCCTTTGTGATTCATCCTGCAGAACTTTTTCAAGTTCTTTTTGATAATTAACAGATTGTGTCATAGCTTAAAAAACATCACCATCGGTAAATAACTTAAAACCGTTATCTTCCAATATTTTAACAGCATCTTCTATGTTCGAAGGTTTAATAACTATGGCTGCCTCATCTGTTTTTGTGCATAACGCATACATATATTCTATATTGATTCCACCCGTCTTTAACGCGTCCAGCGCGGCATGCAAAGAACCGGGAGTATGTGAAAAGCGTATTGCGACAACATTGGACAAATGTGCGGAAAAGCCCTCTCCCTTAAGTGCCTTTTGACCGTTTTCGGGATCGTTGACAATCAGTCTCAACATGCCATAGTCCGTAGTATCCGCCAAAGACAGAGATACAATGTTTATATTGTTATTCTTTAAAATGCAAAGGGCTTCTTCAAGTCTTCCCTCACGATTTTCCAAAAAAACCGACAGTTGCTTCATAGAACACTCCTTTTCTTTGAAACATAAGTTAATCGAATTTACGATTATCTATTACATGTTTTGATTTTCCGTCAAAACGTTCCAGAGTCTTAGGCTCTACCAATTTGACCTTCACAGCAAGTCCGATTGCCAGCTGAAGCACATGTGCAATCTTCTTCGTCAGATTTTCAAGTTCTTTGATTTCATCAGAGAAGAATTTTTCTTCAACTTCGACCTGTACTTCCAATGTATCCAGGTTGTTTACTCTGTCAACAATCATCAGGTAATGAGGTGTGGTTTCGCTCATTTCAAGCAGTGCAGCCTCAATCTGTGACGGGAATACATTGACTCCTCTTATGATCAGCATATCATCGGATCTGCCTGTGAATTTCGAAATTCTGGCAGAAGTTCTGCCGCATTCACATTTATCATATGTTATGGACGTCAGGTCCTTGGTTCTGTATCTGATAAGCGGCAGTCCCTCTTTATTGAGGGTGGTAAATACCAGTTCTCCCGTTTTTCCCTCGCCTATCGGTTCAAGTGTTTCAGGATCAATTATCTCAGGTAAGAAATTGTCTTCACAGATATGAAGTCCTTTATGATATTCACAATCACAAGCCACTCCGGGGCCCATTATTTCGGACAATCCGTAAATATCATGTGCGCTGATATGAAGGCGTTCTTCAATCTGTTTGCGCATAGCCTCGGTCCAAGGTTCTGCTCCGCAAACCGCTGTACGCAGTTTGATTTGGTCAAGCATTCCCTCATTCTCCAAGGTTTCGGCAATATGTAAAAGGTATGAAGGCGTACATGCGATTGCAGTAGTACCGAAATCCTTCATCATTGTAATCAATTTCTTGGTGTTTCCCGTACTTTGCGGCACTACCGTAGCTCCCAAATGTTCTGCTCCGTAATGTGCGCCCAGTCCACCGGTAAACAGTCCGTATCCGTAAGCTATCTGAATGATGTCCCCTCGTCCGATTCCCGCCATGGTCATAGCTCTGGCAACGCACTCGGCCCAAACTTCAAGGTCACGTCTGGTATATCCTACCACGGTAGCCTTTCCTGTCGTTCCGCTTGACGCATGAACTCTGACTATCTCTGATTGCGGAACGGCAAACAATCCGAACGGATAGTTATCACGAAGATCATTTTTTGTGGTATAGGGAAGTTTATGAAGATCCTCTATCCCTTTGATATCTCCGGGTTCCAGACCTACAGCCTGCATCTTGCGTCTATAGGGCTCTACATTGTGATATACACGTTCAACTGTCTTGACAAGACGTTTGCTCTGCAACGCAGCCAGCTCGTCTCGGCTCATACATTCTTTTGCTTCATTCCAAATCATTTTGTTACCTCTTCTTTCTACACACGTTCGTTAATGAGTATCACTATTACGCCTGTAGTGCCATGCACCTACAGGCTAAATAAACTCGAACCCGTGCTTGAAAGCAGCAACATTTATGTCTATGGTTTTCGGAGGAACAGTCTCTTTGATAACTTCAATCCACTCTTCCTCTTTGAAGTCCATGCTCTTGGCGGCTACACCGACGATAATCGTGTTAAACACTCTGGCATTGCCCAATTTAATTGCTTCAGCCTTTGCATCAAGACTTACAACTTTATGTTTCTTTGAAAGATTTTCGATGATATTTTCGGGATACTCAGCTGCACCTATCGCAACCGGCATAGGGTCCATACGTACATCGTTTACTATAAGGACTCCGTCCTTTTTAAGAAAATGCGCATATCTTAATGCTTCCAAACGTTCGAAAGCAATCAAAACATCTGCGGTTCCTTCTTCTACAATGGGTTCTGCAACATCATCCCCGTATCGAACAAATGTAACTACCGAGCCACCTCTTTGAGCCATTCCGTGAACTTCGGAAATCTTTACATCAAAACCGGCCTTGGTAGTCATGTTTCCCAGGATTCTGCTAGTTAATAACGTTCCCTGTCCGCCGACACCGACTATCATAATATTCTTTGTTTCCATGTCGCGAACCTCCTACTTATTTTCTATGAGCGAAATCGCTCCGAATTTACAATTACTCATGCAGTGACCGCATCCGTTACACATTGTGGCATCAATTTCGGCATATCCTTCGGCGTTCTTATGAATTGCAGGACATGCGGAAGCCAGGCACATACCGCACTTCTTACATTTTTCAATATCCACCGTGCACTTGCCCTTCGGAACGAAATCCTTGTGAAGAGCACAGAGCGACTTTGCAATAATTACAGACACAGCATCACGTGCCGTTTCCTCTTTGATAACCTCTTCAAGTTTCTTATCATCAAAGGCATCTACTTCAACTACATGTTCAACGCCAATCGCCTTGCAGAGATTATATATGTCTATCATATATGTCTCTTCGCCCATCAAGGTTTTGCCTGTTGCGGCATGATCCTGATGGCCTGTCATTCCTGTAGTTGAATTATCCATGATAATAACGGTACCTGTGCCCTTGTTATATACCATGTCAATCAGTGAGTTTACACCGGTGTGAAGGAATGTTGAATCTCCGATACACGCTACCCAATCCTTAATATACTCACTTCCCTTGGCCTTTTCGACGCCATGAAGTGTAGAAATGGATGAGCCCATACATACGCTCGTCTCAACCACCTGAAGCGGTGCTACAGCGCCAAGTGTGTAACAGCCTATATCTCCTGCTGCATGCTTTTTTAACTTTTTCAAAACGGAATATACTGATCTGTGAGGACATCCGGGGCAAAGAATAGGAGGTCTCTGCGGTACATCGGCAGCATCTTCTATGGTCAGTTCTTGTTTAAGAATTGCCTTACGCAAAAGATTTGCGGAATATTCGCCCTGTACGGTGAAAATCTCTTTTCCGATACACTTAATTCCCCAGCTCTTAACCTGTTCTTCAATTACCGGTTCCAACTCTTCTACTATATAAAGCGTTTCAACCTTCGATGCGAACTCCTCTATCAGCTTCTTGGGAAGCGGATGCACCAGTCCCAATTTCAATATGGATGCATTGGGAAGTACTTCTTTTACATACTGGTACGGAATGCCCGATGTAATAACACCGATTTTCGTATCGTTATATACTGCTTTGTTTATCTCCATCGAAGAAGCATCCGAAGCCATCTTCTTCAAGCGTTCTTCAACAAACAGATGTCTCTTTTTTGCCATACCCGGCATCATGACATTTTTCTGAATGTTCTTTTCGTAGGGCTTGTCTTCGGGAGTAACACGATCCTCCAAATTGACCAGGCACTGTGAATGTGCCAGTCTCGTCGTTGTGCGAAGCATAATCGGTGTATCGTATTTTTCCGACAAGTCAAAAGCGAGCTTGGTAAACACTCTGGCTTCTTCGGAATCGGAAGGCTCAAGCACCGGAACCATAGCAGCTCTGGCTACCATTCTCGAATCCTGTTCATTCTGTGAACTGTAAAGCCCGGGGTCATCGGCTGCTACTATAACCAGTCCGCCGTTAACACCCGAATATGAAATCGTATATAGAGGGTCCGAAGCCACATTTACTCCGACGTGCTTCATGGATGCCATGGCACGAACTCCATGGAATGATGCGCCTATGGCAACTTCCATGGCTACCTTTTCATTCGGTGACCACTCACAGTACAATTCATCCTTGTATTTAACAAGATTTTCCGATATTTCGGTGCTGGGAGTTCCGGGATAAGCCGCCGAAACCTTAACACCGGCTTCATACGCACCTCTGGCAATTGCTGCGTTTCCCAGCATCATTACCTTTGTGCCTGATACTTCTTTCATAAATCTCTCCTCAATTTCTAAATTTCGACAACCCAGCCTTCGGGAGCTTCGATTGTTCCCATCTGGATTCCTGTTAATGTCTCGTATAATTTCTTGGTTACAGGTCCCATCTCGTTCATGCCTGCAGGCAAAGCAATCTCCTTGCCATGATCAACGATCTTGCCGACAGGACTGATTACTGCTGCCGTACCGCACAATCCGCATTCAGCCATGTCTTTTAACTCATCGACATAAACTTCTCTTTCTTCGGCTTCAATTCCCAAATAATCTCTGGCTACCTGAATCAAAGATCTTCTGGTTATTGAAGGCAGAATAGATGATGACTTGGGCGTTACTATCTTTCCGTCCTTTGTAACGAACAGGAAGTTGGCACCGCCTGTTTCCTCAACCTTGGTACGTGTAGCCGCATCAAGATACATATTCTCGTCGTAGCCTTCTTTATGGGCTTCAACTATAGCATATAAACTCATGGCATAGTTTAATCCTGCCTTAATATGACCTGTTCCGTGCGGAGCCGCACGATCGTAATCGCATACTCTGATAGTTATGGGCTTAACTCCTCCCTTGAAGTAAGGTCCTACGGGAGTAGTCAAAATTCTGAACTGATATTCATCGGCAGGTTTAACACCGATTACGGCATTTGATCCGAATATATAAGGACGAACATACAATGTTGCCCCGCTGCCGTAAGGAGGAACATAATCTTCATTTGCCTTTACAACCTTATGAACAGCATCAAGGAATTGTTCCTTAGATACAGGAGGAATCATTAATCTCTCTGCAGACTGAATCAATCTTTCGGCATTCAAATCGGGACGGAACACTACCGTTCTTCCATCTTTTGTTGTATAAGCCTTTAATCCTTCAAATACTGTCTGAGCATACTGCAATACTCCGGCACATTCGTTAAGTACGATAGTGGAATCTTTAGTCAATTCCCCATTATCCCACTTTCCGTCTTTAAAGTAGGATACATATCGATACTCTGTTTCATGATAACCAAAATTCAGGTTACTCCAATCAATATCTTTCTTTGCCATGTGTTTATCCTCTCTTCTTTATTTCATGCTTTACAAGCAATTTTACAATATGTCTAAATTCGTATTATATCACGCCGTCTGAATGATTAAAAGTTTAAAACCATTGCATTTACAATATCTTTGTCAACAAACTCACATTTTTCTCTGTCCAAAAGGCCGAATCTTTCTCCGTTTCCGCTAAATACACCGTTATCCCATACACAGCAGGGAATACCGTTTTCGGAACATTTTAAAGTAAAGTAGTTATAATACTTTATTCTTTCATCCACATTACCGTTTTTATCTCTGGCGCCAAATTCACCGATGACTACCGGAATACCTTTGTCGATGAATTTTTCCTTCATTTTCTTAATAGTATGATCAATATCATACGTCGAATTAACATCATCGGGATCAAATGTTGCCAGAGATGTATCTTCATTCAGTGCAAAGCTGTACGGAATATATGCATGGAGCGAAATCATGATGCGATTTGAAGCACTGTCGTTCGGTACCGCAAATCCTTTGGTTACAGCACCCTGCATGGAAGCACAATACCCCGGCACCATCAGATATCTTTCTGCATTGTATCCGCCCGTGGCACGCACCGTGTCAACGAATTTCTGGTTCAATTTGTTAATCACATCTACGGCTTCTTTGCAATGATCCGAGTTCTCATCAAGCCACCATTCATTGGCATCGTCATTTGTCAGTCGCGGTTCATTCAATCCTTCAAAAATCAAATGATTATCAAATTCATTAAAATATGGTGCAACCTGAGACCACACCTCGCCGACATACCAAAGGGCCTGTTCCTCGTTCTCATAATCGGGAATATAGCCTCTTTTGCCTTCCGGTTCATTATCATGATGAATATTGATTATGACGTACATATCATTATCGATGGCGTATCCCACGACTTCCTTCACTCTTTTAAGCCATGAATCATCAATAAGCATCCTGTTATCTTCAGTCAATGTTATATGATTATGCCACGAAACAGGAATTCTGATAGTGGTATATCCGGCATTTTTGACTGCTGCTATCATTTCTTTTGTAGTTTTGGGATTTCCCCAGCAAACCTCGGAATTGACCTGATTGTTCTGTCCCGCATTGCAGGCATCAAGCGTATTTCCCAAATTCCATCCGGCTTTTAAGTTGGCTGCAAACAAAAGGGCTTCTTCGCTGCTTCCGCCTTGAGCGGATTGCGAAAGAGCCTCTTTATCGGAATCATTATCCATATTGTTATCCTTTGATTCGTCTGTCTTGACTTCTTCTTTTGGAAGTTCTTCTCTTTGTAATTCTTCCGCCGTATCTTCCTTTTCTTCCATATCAACGACAATGTCTTCCTTGGCTTCTGAAGTTATTTTCGTTTCGGAATTGTTTTCAACATTTTCGCTCGGCGGATTATGAACTTCTATATTAATCAGGGAGCACGCCGTCATTCCCAATACTGCCAATAACGCAAGTACCGAAATCGTTATCTTTCTCATTTGTTTTTCCTTTCGTATTTAAGGAAATGATACGTCAGGTCAAAATAGTATTGTTCTTCGGAAGATGCTGTTATTTCCCACTCCGGATCCTCATCGAGATTCGGAAAATGCGAATCGGCATCATACTTGTGATCCACCTTCGTCACGTGTGCGGTATTAACATACGGAAACATTTGTCTGTAAACGCTGTCGCCTCCGATTATATAGATATCGTCATCATCATATTTTTTGAGTTCCTCAAGCAGTTCGTCAATGCTGTGAACAACAATTGCATCTCCCGCCTTAAATCCACGGTCCGAAGTCAAAATAATATTTGTTCGGTTTTTAAGCGGTTGCTTCTGCGGAAAAGTTTCCAACGTTTTCCTTCCGAGTACCACTACTTTGCCCGTGGTTTCCTGTCGAAACATCTTCATGTCGGCCGGAATATGAACCAGCAGTTCGCCTTTATTTCCGATTGCCCAATTTTCATCAACATTTACAATGAAATTCATTAATAACTCCTTTATATGGCTATAGGTATATCCTCTATCTGAGGATGAGTATTATAATCAATGGCCTTTACATCATCTCTGGTAAACTTATAGAAATCATGTATTTCGGGATTAAGCCAGAATTTGGGAGCTTCCAAAGGCTCTCTCGATATTAACTCCTTAATCAGGGGCACATGTCTGTCATAGATGTGTGCATCGGCAATAACATGGACCAGTTCACCGACATTCATATCGCATGTTTGTGCCAGCATATGCAAAAGAACCGAATATTGAACCACGTTCCAGTTATTTGCTGCCAACACATCCTGAGAACGCTGATTTAATACGGCATTCAAGGTCAGTTTATCTTCTCCCGGCCTTTGTGTTACGTTAAATGTCATACTGTATGCGCAAGGGTAAAGATTCATCTCATGTAAATCCTGATGCACATATATATTCGTCATAATACGTCTGCTGAAAGGATTATTCTTTAAGTCATAGATAACCCTGTCAACCTGGTCCATCATTCCTTCTTTATATTGATGCTTTACTCCCAGTTGATAACCGTATGCTTTACCGATTGAGCCGTTCTCATCAGCCCATTCGTCCCATATGTGCGAATGCAGTTCATTAATGTTGTTACTTTTTAACTGCCAAATCCACAGCATTTCATCCGTAGCCGATTTAAGGGCGGTCTTTCTTAATGTAAGCAGCGGAAACTCCTCCCGCAAATCATATCGATTGACTACTCCGAATTTTTTAATCGTATAAGCAGGTGTTCCGTCGCTCCAATGAGGGCGCACCTTTTCTCCTTCGGTGGTAGTACCGTTTTCCAATATGTCCTTACACATATTGATAAAAATTTCATCAGCCTTACTCATATCTTCTCCTATGAACCACTATTTAATCATCCCATTTATCGCAAAGAGATGTTATCTGATCCGCAAACTTTGCCAAATCCTTATTGGCGCCGCCTTCATTCTTATGAATAACCGCAAGCAATCTCTGGCCTGCTGCCAAAAGACGGGCAAATACATCGGAAGAGGCCTTGCTCTTGGTCGTTTTCTTAACGGGAATAGGTTCAGCTTCATATTCGAATCTGTTAGTCAAAAGATTAAACACAGAACCCGAATACGGTGCGCTTGCCTTTATTCCGTATTCAACCTGCAGGCATTCTACAAAGCTCTTTACGACGCTGTCTTCACCGTGGACAACAAATACCTTCCTCGGCTTCTCGTTAAACGCATTAATCCATTCAAGCAATCCGTCTTTATCGGCATGTCCCGAAAGTCCCGTCAGCTGCCTGATTTCGGCTTCTACCTTAATCGGTTCACCGAACAGTTTAACCTCGTCAACACCCTCAGCTATTACTCTTCCCAACGTTCCCACTGCCTGGTATCCGACGAACAGAATTGTACATTCCTTGCGCCACAGATTATGCTTTAAGTGGTGTCTGATACGACCCGCTTCACACATACCTGATGCGGAAATAATAACTTTCGGTGTATTCTCAAAGTTGATAAATTTTGATTCATCCGATGTGATAGCCAGTTTCAAGCCGGGGAAAGATATCGGATTTATTCCTTTCTTTACTACCGCCATGGCTTCTTCATCGAAGCATTCTATTTCATTTCTATGGAAAATACCCGTCGCTTCAACAGCCAAAGGGCTATCAACATATACCGGGAATTCTCCATGACCTTTTACCAGATTATCTTCCTTGATTTTTCTGATAAAATACAATATTTCCTGCGTTCTTCCCACTGCAAAAGAAGGAATTACCACATTTCCTCCTCTGTCAAACGTAGTCTGCAATATTTCAGCCAATTCTTTTACATAATTTGTAGAGTTTTCCGGATGAAGTCTGTCACCGTAGGTTGACTCCATCAATACATAATCAGCTTCCTGAGTATATGAAGGATTTTTAATCAGCGGCTGATTCTTGTTTCCGATATCTCCGGAAAAAACTATCTTCTTGGTAACATCTCCTTCGGTAGCCCACACTTCGATGCTGGCAGAGCCCAAAAGATGTCCTATATCCGTAAACCTTACTTTAACGCCTTCGCACAATTCAATAATCTGGTTGTATGAATACGGAACCAGTTTCTTGATAGCCGAATCGGCATCTTCCATGGTATATATGGGTTCAACGACAGGTGTTGAAGAACTACGCTTGGCCTTTCGGTTTTTCCATTCAGCTTCCTGCATCTGAATATGAGCGCAGTCACGTAACATAATGCTGCACAAATCGGCAGTAGCCTTTGTGGCAATAATCTGTCCCTTAAATCCTCGCGCAACCAATAACGGCAACATACCGGTATGATCAACATGAGCATGGGTCAAAAGAACATAGTCAATCATCGATTCGGCAACAGGCAAATCGGCATTTTCAAACGCATTAGCGCCCTGTTCCATTCCGTAATCAACCAGGATATGCTTATCCCCTACGTTCAAATAGTGACAGGAACCGGTTACCTCATGGTCAGCTCCGATAAAAACAAGTTTCATAGGCCACCTCCTTATTCTTCATCCGTATCGTTGGTCAATGCCATAATGTAATTATCCTTGTAGCTGAAATTACATCTGGTACAAGTGTATATCGTATATCCCTGCTGCGTCCTTGTAGGAGCAACAAATGTAGCTTCATAATGATGTGCATCGGGATTCAGTTCGATGCTCTCGGAATATGTATCGCCACATGAGCAAACCCAACATCTGACACCCTTTTCCGTACAGGTAGCAGGTGTAACAACATATGAAGTATATTGATGCACATGCGGTGTAGGCGAAGGCGTGGGCGAAGACTGATTCTTCGAAGCAGAAGAACTGGGTGCACTCGAAGGTGTCGCGCTGGCCGACGAAGAAGCACTGGCATCCGGTGACGGTGTCAATGCAGGCAAATATCTGATGTCTATCTGAGCTCCGCATACAGAACAGGTTCTGACTTCTATTCCGTATGTATTCGCATCGGGCGTAACCGTTTCTGTCCACTGTCCGGGTACATGACCCACTGCAGGAATGCTTTCGGTATAAAAACTGCCGCAGGAACATGTATGTTTACGAAGTCCGGCCATTACGCAAGTAGCCTCTCTTTCGGTAGTAGCTACATACAGATGCTCATGCTTTACATCATTTCCGTTTTCATCCTTTACAGTTCCTTCTTTTGTAGCCGGCAGGATTTCCCTTTCAACAATTTCATTACAGTACAGGCATCTCTTAATCCTGCTACCGTCCGAATTTGATGTGGGTTCCTTTTCGATTTCCCACTCATCATTAGGCAAATGTCCTGTGGCCAGGAGATCGACAGTATACGAATCTCCGCAGGAGCACGCATATCTGACCTGCCCCGGTTCAAGGCAGGATACTTTCTGAATAATTGTTTCCTTATAGTCGTGAATATGCCCGGAGAAAACCGGAACCGGAGTTGCCGTAGCGTTCGGATCCGCCGCAGGAATTTGCGTCGGAACGGGATTAACGTTAAGAATTTCATCTTCCGGCAGTTTTCCGTTTGCCAAATCCGTTTTTTGAATATTTCCGTGAGTTGCCGTATATCCAATAATGCCAATAGTCGTAAGACACGCTATTACCGCTATTATTCCGAGTATCGCAGTTAAAGCTTTCGCAAAACCGTTCATTTCCACATTCTCCTTTTTGGGTAAAACATCCCATAATCACCCTTATTATATCATGTGTTACGTTATTTTTGTGAAATATTTCTGCAAAAGCTCCTATAAATCAGTATAAGCGCGCAAAGATGTGCCAGCGATGTGATAACCCAGGAAATCGGGTAAGATAAATACAAAATCTCCAGCGATTTATGATTTGCAAAATATGTAAAAATATAAATAATACGAAAGACACATGCTCCCAGCAATGAAATTATGGTCGGAACAATACTTCTTCCGAGCCCTCTCATTCCGCTGACCAAAACTTCCATTATTCCGCACGTGCAATAGAGCGTTCCGATATACTTCAGTCTGATAGAGCCTGCTTTTATTACTTCGTCGGCTGACGAATATAGCCCCAAAAGCGGACCGTCAAAAATAACACAGAGATTACCCAAAACAAGGCCGACAACAGTTACCAGCACAAAACAGTCGATAATGACTCTGCGAATTCTCTTTAATTTCTTCGCTCCGGCATTTTGTCCGACGAAACTGACCGTTGTCTGTGCAACGGCATTCATTGACGTATATACAAATCCTTCAACATTTGATGCTGCCGTGTTTCCGGCCATCACCACAGAGCCGAACGAATTGATTGAGGATTGAATGATAATATTTGAAATGCTGAACAAGGACCCTTGAATTCCCGCAGGCAGACCTATGGCAGCTATCTTTCCCAAAATTTTCCAATTAATCCTCAATTTTTTCAGGTCCAAATGAAAAGCACCTTCGGCTTTAATTAAGCATCTTAATACCAGTATTCCCGATACTGCCTGCGATACCACGGTAGCAATAGCAACCCCGGCAACACCCATCCCGAGGACAATTACGAAAAAGAGGTTCAGCACAACATTGATTACCCCTGCTATCGTAAGATAATATAAAGGTCTCTTTGTATCTCCGACAGCGCGAAGAATCGATGAACCGAAATTGTAGAGCATCATTACCGGCATGCCCAAAAAGTATATTCGCATATACGTTACCGAATGATTGATGACATCCTCCGGAGTTCCCATTAATGACAACATAGGGCGCGACAAAATAAGCCCTGCGAAGGTCAATATCACTCCGCCTATCAGGCTGAACAGAATCGAGGTGTGTACCGTATCCGAAATATCCTTTTCCTTTTTTCCTCCGTAGAAATTGGCGGCCAGAACGTTTGCTCCTATGGAAAAGCCGATAAACAGATTAATTATTAAATTGGTTAATGACGAAGTGGATCCGACTGCGGCCAGGCTTTCTTCTCCCGCAAATCTTCCGACCACTATGACATCGGCCGCATTAAACAAAAGCTGCAAAACGCCGGATGCTATAAGCGGAATCGAAAATACCAACAGTTTAGGCAAAATGCCGCCTTCCGTCATATCCATTTCATATGATTTGTTTCTTTTCATAATCTCATATTATAAACCTTTTTCAACAAAAAGAAATATCGCGTTTTCTTGCTGCCCAATCAGCGCGCCCCCCAAAAGGCTCTTCCATAAAACGAGAAAGAGATGTGTCCAGTCGAACACATCTCTCCCGCGTCTTATTAACCCAACTAAAGGAATAGGATCTTTACTTTTTATTTTTCTTTGATCGAATCAATATGAATACACCGTATCCAATAATCAAAACACCGACAATCAGCATACAAATCATAACCGTCATGGTCGTCTGCATACTCATATTCGATAACCCCTTTACCGTATTGTCATGTATTTTGTATCCCATAAAAGCCATATAGGCACCGATCAGAATCAATAATATTCCATGTATTACGGGATTACTGCGTAAATCATCCATATATTCGTTCTTTCTTTAAGACTTACCTGTCTTGTGATTTGAAACTACGTCAAATACAACGGCCACAAGCAATACTATACCTTTAACTACGTACTGCCAGTTGTTATCAAGACCGATGATTGACATACCCTGGTTAATAACGCCAAGGAAAATAGCACCGATACATACACCTGCAATCGTTCCGGAACCGCCGTATGCGCTGGCACCACCGATGAAACATGACGCGATAGCATCCATTTCAAAAGAAGTACCTGTATCACCGTTTATTGATCCGATACGAGCTGCCATCAAAAGTCCTGAAAGACCTGCCAGGAATGACATTGAAGCGTATGCGATGAAGTAAACCTTACGAGTGTCGATACCTGAAAGCTTTGTAGCTTTTTCGTTTCCGCCTACTGCGTAGAAGTAACGTCCGAATGCTGTTGAGCTGGTAATAAATGCATAGATTACACAAATGGCAATAACCCATAACAACATAATTGAAACGCCCTTATACTGAGAAAGCATGATGCAGTATGCCATAATAACAACAACTATAACTGCCTGCTTTGCAAAAGCAGGTCCGAAAGGTTCAACAGCGAATCCTTTCTTTGCTTTCTTATTTCTGGCATTGAAGAATGCAACCATAAGTCCGATTGCAACTGCTGCTCCGAGGATGATAGCGGAAATCTTAATATCTCCGTCATCAAGTCCGGGAACTGTTATATATGAGAAGAATATTTTTAAGAACAATTCGTTGCTTACTGCAACAGTCTTTGAATTCAAAAATACACGACCCAAACCTCTGAATAAGAACATACCTGCCAATGTACAAATAAAAGGAGGTATATGTACGTAACCGATTAAATATCCCTGAAGGACACCGATTACCGCACCTGCCAACAGGCAGATAATAATTACGAATATTGCATTGATATCTGTTTTGTCCAATAACTGAGCAGCCAAAGCTCCGACCAAACATACTGTTGATCCGACAGAAAGATCGACGTTACCACCGGTAAGTATACAAAGAAGCATACCGCATGCCAGTACCAGAACGTAAGAGTTCTGAAGTAACAGGTTCGAAAGGTTCTGTGCGTACAAAAGACGTCCGCCGGTCAATGCCGTAAACAGTATGAACACGATAACCAAGGCAATAACCATGGTATATTTTTTAACAAATGCTTTTGCTTTCATGACTATTCCTCTCCATTCTCTTCCGTTTTTTCACTCTTAAGGATTGCGGCCATAATCTTTTCCTGAGTAGCGTCTTTAGCGTCGAACTCAGCAGCCATCTTTCCTTCGCTCATGACATATACTCTGTCACACATACCGAGTATCTCGGGCATTTCCGAAGAAATCATAATAACTGATTTACCCTGTGCAACCAGATCATTCATGATGCAGTATATTTCATACTTAGCACCTACATCGATACCTCGTGTGGGTTCATCAAGAATAAGTACATCCGAATCGGCAAACATCCATTTAGCCAATAAAACCTTCTGCTGATTTCCGCCTGACAAATTACCTACTTCCTGTTGAACGGAAGGAGTCTTTGTACGAAGCTTTTCTTTGTATTCCTCAGCAACCTTATTCTCTTTTGCCACATTAATTATGCCGTTATCACAAACCTTGTCCATGCGGGCCATTGTAGTATTGATGGCAATGGACATCGGAAGGATTAATCCGTTTCCTTTTCTGTCTTCGGTAACGTATGCCAATCCGGCTTCAATAGCCTGATGTTCATTCGTTGCATGGACTTCTTTTCCGTTAATAAATAACTGTCCGGAAATGTTTGTGCCGTAAGCATGACCGAAAATTGACATAGCAAGTTCTGTTCTGCCGGCACCCTGAAGCCCGGAGAAACCTACTATTTCACCTTTGCGTACATAGAAAGAAATGTTGTCGTCAACAATCTTTTCCTGATATACGGGGTGATGAACGGTCCAATTCTTGACTTCCATTCCGATTTCGTCAAGGATGTGATGTTCTCTTGAGGGATAACGGTCGGTTAGTTCACGACCAACCATTCCCTTAATGATACGGTCTTCATCAACCGTACGTGACTGGTTATCAATGGTTTCAATAGTAGAACCGTCTCTGATAACCGTAATTCTGTCGGCTACATAAGCAACCTCGTTAAGTTTATGTGAAATAATAATCGATGTCATTCCCTGCTTTTTGAACTCTAAAAGCAGATTAAGTAACATCTTGGAATCTTCTTCGTTAAGTGAAGATGTAGGCTCATCCAGGATAAGCAGCTTAACATTCTTTGAAAGTGCTTTTGCAATTTCTACCAACTGCTGTTTACCGGTACCTATATCTTTGATTAAGGTGTGTTCATCGTCTTTAAGACCAACCTGGTTCATGTGCTCTCTGGCTTCATGATAAGTGCGATCCCAGTCGATTCCCATTTTGCCCTTGCGCTCATTGCCAAGGAACATATTCTCACCGATAGACAATTCAGGAATAAGTGCCAGTTCCTGGTGAATAATAACAATTCCTCTTTCTTCACTGTCCCTTAAAGTATTAAATTGACATTCTTCACCATTGTAAATAATATCGCCGGTATAACTTCCATACGGATATGTTCCCGAAAGAACGTTCATCAGTGTCGATTTTCCTGCACCGTTTTCTCCGACGAGTGCATGAATCTCTCCACGTTCAACTTCCAGGTTAACATTGTCCAATGCTTTTACACCGGGGAACTCTTTCGTGATGTTCTTCATCACGAGAATATGATCAGCCAATGTGTTAACCTCCTGCGTAAAAAAGAGGACAGGGACATTTCCCTGCCCTCTTTAATTTGATTATTAATTACTGTAAAAAGAGCTATTAGTTAGCTGTAGATTCAAGATACTTGTTGTCAGCATCCCACTTGTAGTTTCCTGTATCAACGAGGAGCTGTAAGTTAGCCTTGTCGATTGAGTAAGGAACCAAGAGGTATGATGTAACAGCGTTTGTACCGTTAGAGTAATCTGTTGTGTTGTAAGCTGCTTCTGCAGAGAACTTATCGCACAAAGAAGCATCAATTGTATCACCGTTAAGGAGAGCTTCTGCAAGAACTAATGTAACGCCTGCTTCATCAGCAACGTTCTTGTAAACTGTCATTGTCTGTACACCGTCAACGATGTTCTTTAAGTTAGCGATATCACCATCCTGACCTGTAACGATAGGAGCGTTTGATCCTGCGTAGTCAGATGTAATAGCCTGAGCAACACCAAGAGCTGTAGAGTCGTTAGAGCAAAGAGCGATGTCTAATACTGTTCCGTCTCCGTAGTAAGAAGCAAGAGTGTTCTGGAAGTTTTCCAAAGCTGTATCTGTAGCCCAAGACAATGTAGCAACCTGTTCAAATGTGTTCTTTCCTGAAGGAATAACCAATGTGCCGTTATCAAGGTAAGGCTTTAATGTGTCATAAGCACCGTTGAAGAAGTATCCGGCATTGTTATCAGCGGGATCACCTGCTGTGAACTCAATGTTGAAAGGACCTGCTGCGCTGTCAAGACCTAATGCGTTGATAACGTACTGAGCCTGGAGAACACCAACTGTGTAGTTATCGAATGATACGTAGTAGTTAACTGCATCAGAGTTAGTAATCATACGGTCATAAGCGATAACGGGAACGTTCTGAGCCTTAGCATCAGCAAGTGTCTGAGCAAGAGCTTCACCATCAATAGCAGCTACGATAAGTACGTCAACCTTGTCAGCTAACATATTAGCGATATCGTTGTTCTGCTGGTCGTTGTTGTTATCAGAGTAAGTAAGTTCAACTTCGAATCCCTTTGCTTCGAACTGTTCCTTAAGGTATGAACCATCACGGTTCCATCTCTCAAGAGACTTAGTGGGCATTGAGATACCAACCTTTTTCTTACCTGAACCTGATCCGCCGCATCCTGTAAGCAATAAAGATGCGATCATTGCAACTACAAGTGCAATACATAAAAATTTTCTCTTCATTTCTTTTTTACCTCCCATATGAAATTGAAGTGTTTTGCTTTACAAGTTAGACTCTATCACAAATAAAATAGGAATAATTTACGACATTCTTCATTTTTTCGACTTCGCGGAAATAATAAAAAAAGTTGTGCTAGCATTTTTTTGTCATGCTGCACAACTTTTTGCAATAATGTCTAGAAAAGTTATTTTGTCACATTCAAATAAACTTCTTCTTTCAGGTGGAATCCGCTGCCGATTATTACTTCATCCATGTTTTCTTTTGTTACGCACACCGGTTCAAGTCCCAGATATGGAAACGAATAATTTCCGCTTTGCATTGTCGTAACGTCATCACCTTCAAGATTCTCGCCCTTCGCCATGGCAACAGCACACTGGGCCGCTCTGGTTGCCAGTTTTTCAACGGGCTTATACACCGTCATCAGCTGCGTTCCTTCCACAATTCTCTGGCATGCGGACAAATCCGCATCCTGACCTGTTACCAACACATTACCCGCAATACGGTTTTCGGACAGTGTTCTGACCACTTCGGTGGCAATATCATCATTACCGCACATAATGGCATCTGCCTGTTCCACCAGTCCCAGATTCTCATATACGTATTCTCCGGCTATTTCAGCTTTCCAGCCGTCACAATGCGTGGTATCCAAAACTTCTATATTATTATCGGCCATTACCTTATTAAATCCGTTCTCAACCATTGAAACATTATTATCGGTCAGTGAGCCGCCTATTTCGATTACTTTACCGTTCTCAATACCGCTTTGGATAAGGCTCATGCCCATCAGGGATCCTACCATCTCGTTGTCAAAGGTAATATAAAGATCAATATCCGCATTATTAATCAATCTGTCATACGCAATGACTTTGATTCCGGCATCTTTTGCTTTCTTTACCGAATTGGACAAAGCATCGGAGTCAATACAGACTATTACGATTACATCCATTCCCTTTTTGATAAAATAGTCTATCTGATCTATCTGCGCATTCACATCACCATTCGCATTTTGAACATTAACCTCCGCGCCGAGTTCTTTGGCGGCAGAAACAAAGATATCTCTGTCACGCTGCCATCTTTCTATAATGAAAGAATCAAAACTCATTCCTATCTGAAGTTTGTTTTCCACTTTATCGGCCGATGCAATTTTCTGCTCTTTGGTGTTTTGACAGCCTGTCAGAAAAATTGCTCCGATTAAAAGTAGCAATCCTATCGATTTTATTAATCTTTTCATTCCGTATACCTTTACCGCTAATTATTGTCCTTATACTCCGTAGGTGTTACCCCGACATTCTTTTTAAAGGTTCTGCTGAAATAATTGGGATCGGAATAACCGCACATCTGACATATCTCTTTCATTGATAGTTTCGAATTGCTCAGCAGTTCCTTTGCTTTTTCTATTCTGACAGCTGTCAGGTATTCGATAAAGTTTTCGCCCGTTTCTTCCTTAAAAATCTTGCTGAAATAGTAAGGAGAAATGCCGACAATTCTTGATGCGTCATCAAGTGAAATATCCTTTGAAAAATTCTCATTGATATAATCTTTAACACTCTTTATTACATCATTTGACTTTTCGTCACGTTTACTTTGAATATTACGGCAACAGGTACTGATTTTGGAAGTGAACCAGGTGCGAAACTCCGACAAAGCAGACATATTCATCACTTCCGACAGATAATTGTCTCTGGCTCTGAATTCGTAGATCATGCCACCGTTCAAATAAGCAAGGCTCTCCGCTCTCATGGCAAATTCCAGCACTTTAAGTCTGATTGAATTAATGTTTTCCGGAAATGTATCGAACATCCAGTCCACAAATTTGTCAGCGAAAAACAAAGCCTCATCCAATCGGCCCTTTTCAACGGATTCGAATAATCCGTTTTCATAATCAATCGGGTAATCGTCTCCGTATTCGCATCCTATCGGCAAATCCTCCGCATGTGCCACTAAACCTGTTGATGCCGACAGTGCATTGAGTGCATCGTCATATGACTCATTAAGCATATGAAGCGGTTTAACACGTCCGATTCCCATTCTGAAACTGATATCTGTTTTTTTACGCAAATATCTGTTAAGTTCTCTCGTTTTTTCTATCAGTGCGATTCTGTCGTTATAGTCCATGTTTTCTTTATCGTAAGGAATAAACACGGCGACTTTGTTTGCCATTACGGCTCCGACCTTACAATCATATGTTTCCTTCAGGGCTTCTCGAATCTCGTTATACTTCATCGAGATTTTTACGGACGAACCCACTGCATTCGTCATGTGCGAACCCTCCTGCGAATCTCCGCATACCACAGCAATCATATAGCCGTAATCCGCATCAATTGAAAGAACCGTTTTATAATTATCAATATCATCATCGTATTTTTCACGAAGCAAAATACTGTATATCAAACCGTTTTCGATAATAGGCTCAACCGTTTCGAGTTTTTCCTTAATCAGCAGATTTTCCGAGCGCTTTTTTCTTTCGGAGTCGATTACTTCCATTGCCTTTTTGATGGTCGCCACCACTTTGGTGCGTTCCATCGGTTTATTTATATATTCCAGAACTCCGAGTTTTATGGCTTCCTTTGCATAATCGAATTTGTCATATGCACTCATTACGATAAAGACGGTGTTTTTTGAAAATTTCTGAATTTCCTTCATCGCCTCTATCCCATTGATTCCCGGCATTTGAATGTCCATTATGGCTATGTCCGGTCTGAAATTTTCTGCCAGTTCGATAACGCTTCTGCCTGTCTTTGCGAACTGAACCTCACATTCATCTCCGAATTCTTTTTCTATAATGAATTTCATGGAATCGATAACAATTCCTTCGTCATCTGCGAGCATAATCCTGTACATGCGATTACTCCTTTATATACGGCAAAGACAATACTACTTCCGTTCCCTTACCGAGTCCTTCACTGAATATTGAAATGACTTTATCGTTCCCGGCATGGAGTTTCAATCGGGCAATAACATTATCCATACCTATACCGTTTGAATCCGACTTTTGTTCCTCATATTTCCAGGTACCGTTTAACACTCTGTCTATATCGTCCTCCGTCATACCTTTTCCATTATCCTTTATGGATATCTTTACCAAGTCATCTTCGCGATAAACTTTCAAATTAATCTGTCCTTTATCTCCCATTTCACGTATTCCGTGATTGACGGAGTTTTCGACAATAGGCTGCAGAATCATACTTGGCATCGATGTATTCAATAATCTTTCATCAATCTGTTTGCTGTAATGAATATCGCCCGAGAAACGTACATTCAGAATTTCAATGTAGTTATCGATTAATTCGATTTCTTCCCGCACCGTCACTTCATTATTCTGCTTTTTAACGTTATATCTGAAGAAATCCGCCACAGTCTGAACATATTCATATGTTCTGTCTGCGCCTTCCATCATAGCCAATTGGGCTCCTGCGTTCAGCGTATTAAAAAGAAAATGCGGGTTAATCTGCGCCTGCAGGTATTTTAACTGTGCATCCTTAAGATGGGTTTCCATCATAAGTTCCTTTTCCTGCATGGATCTTTCTTTTTCCATACTTTCCTTTAGGCGATTGATATACTCTCTGATGCTGATGACCATCTTGTTAAAGGCTTTGGTCAAAACACCGATTTCATCAGTGGATTTACTCTCGGGAGGATCAATGTCAAAATTACCGTCAGCTATTTCTTCTGCCGAAACCGACAAATCGCGAAGCGGCTTTATCAAAGCTCCCGCTATTGAGATAATCATGATGATATTGCTGACAATTACTATGGTAATAACCAGCACGCCGATGATTTCAAATCGCTTGAAAGAATTGAGGATTTCCGAGTATTTTACGGAGTTTGATGCGAACTGCTCCTCGTTCAGGCTGACTATATATGTTCCTATATAATTATAAAGCTTGGTGGCCGCCTCGTAATTCGTTCTGTACTTTTCAACATTACGGCCTCGCTTTGCCTCAATGGTCATTGAAACCTTGTCCAGGTAATCAAGTGACATGTTCTTAATACTTCGTTCCATCGAAGCATATTTATCATCCGAAATATCCGAAGACAGTTCTTCTATCTGCTCGTTGAACGCCTGATCCGATATATAATAATTTTCCAAAGCATCAGAAGTTTTATAACTTAAGTACTCTGTCATTGAATTCTGAACGGTATTAAGGCTTTCCGACAATTCGTTCAGTCGTCGGTTATCCTGATAGGCCATATCCATTTCCACAGACATGGCATTCATACCGTAAATCAGCAAGATGCTGACTATCAGCACCATGATACTCGAAATAATATATATGCCGCTTATTTTGGCCTGTAAAGGAAGAGATTTCAGTCTATTCATCAACCGATTCCTCCTTATTCAGGTACTGTTCCACATTGTTTCTGTCAATCAAAGTAACATTAACCGGGAAATACTGACTGGTATTTCCCAATTCAATATATTCATTCAACGCGTCAACACAGTAACGTCCCATCTCTTCTGTATCTATCGAAATGGTCGCATATATTACATTATGCGCGATGGCATTCAAGATAGTTTCGGAATCATAGTAACCCAAAATACTCACTTCGCCGACCTTGTTGTAATCAACTACGGCCTGATAAGCGCAGGTGGTGTTCACTTCATTCATACACAAGAGAACATCCGGAATCTCTTCATACGAAAAAATATCTCTGATGGATTCTTCCGCAGAAAACGCATTTGTATTATCTACGCTTACAAAGGAAATGGAAAAGTTCGAATTGGCACTCTTTTCCGCTTCCAATTCTTCGGAAAGTCCGGATACTATGACATTAAGTTCGCTTTCATCCATATCGGAATCCGTCAAAATGGCTATATCCACTCTTCTGTCGGATTCATAATACATACTGGTCGCATTTTCTTTACGTTTCTCTTTAATAATATTTATTACTTGTTTTCCATACTCGCGGCCTACATTATATCCGCCTATTCCGACAAACGACACTCTTTTTGACAAGGTTGCGTCCGAAAACGCAGTGACAACAGGTATCCCCCCTAAAGTGGCTTCATCAATCAGTTCATCCATTTCCTCAGTTTCATCGGCATACACAATTATCCCGTCAACACCAGAACTTATGGCTATCTCCATGAGTTCTTCGGTATCATAATCCGTTACCAGATTTTCCCCCAATAAATCAACATATGTACCGCTTTCAATTCCTTCATTGCGGGCGCTTTCGTATATCGAATTCCAAAACGATGATTTCGGGTCATCCGTAATCATTACATAAGAGCGTTCAAAACTGTTTTTTGAACCCGTATCATGAATCTTCAGCATATAGAATCTGAAAAACAACATTCCTACAGCCAAAGTAACCAACACTGACACCGTGGTAACAATCAAAGCAACCTCATATTTAGTTTCACGCTTGTCTCTTTCTTTCTTCATTAATATGCTATCAAACCTGTGCTTCGAATATATTCACGTATCTGCTCCATTTGAGCATTCCATGTTTCGTAATCTTCGTTCCACGAACTGTATTTATCATCATTTCGTTTATCGGGGAGTTCGTAATGATTATTTAAATATTCACCCAGATAAATCGAATACTTGTCGGCTCCGAGCAAATTTACATGTTCGTTGTCCCTAAAGCCTCTCTCTCCATCAAGACCTACCTCATCAAGACAATCCATAATACACAAATAATCGAAACCCTTCTCAAGAATCATCTGTTTCATATAGTTGTATTCACCCACATGCTCCGCATAATCTCCGCTCGGAGTAACAACAAACAACGTTTCCTGATTATTCTCTTTCAAGAAAGCCAATAAGTCTCCCAAAATAATTTCAAGGCGTTCGTCAACCGCCGTAATTTCATCCTTATTTTGAGGAACGTCAAGGCTTACATATCTGGTTTCATCATGATATGCAAATCCCTTGGTAATTAATTTCTTTTCATTCAAAATATATTGATAATTATCACCGTCCGCAAACTGGCTGAGCAGCGAATGATACTTCGAAAGATCAAAATGATACGTCCACTTTTCCTCCGAAGACGGTGCACATTCTTCTATCATCTCAAACCGATTTAACGAATACTTCATGTTGTCCGAAACATTACGAAACGGAGCCACACGTTCCATATTGATGACATCTTCGACACTGCTTTGTCTGGTTCCGTAAAGGAACGGAGTCAAGTCAATAATCAAAAGTTGGGGCGACTGCGTTTTGTATATTTCTTTAATCTCATACTTAACAACCTGCGGTTGCAAAGCATCCGTTCCGAAGTCATACGAAGTAAAGCCGTAATCATGAAAGCTTCTAAGCGGCTGATAATAGTAATAGCAGACACTGCCCCCGACATATACGACATCAAGCGTATTTGCTTCTTCGGCATAGAATCCGCATATGTTCTTTCTGCTGTCCGTAACCGGTCTCATAAAATAGCTTAAGAAAAAGACTCCGCTTAGCAAAACGGCAATTCCCAATATGGTGATAATCACATTTTTTATTACTTTATCAGAACCCACCGTAAATAAACTCTCCCGAAACATATCCCGGTCCGAAAGCTCCGAACACCAGAATAACCATAATCACAGCAACCCACATAACAACATTTGCCATGTAACTTTTTGATGAAAAATAATTCATAAAGGTTATGTTTTTCTTTGCCTTAAAGCCCAAGATAACCATAACCGTAAGTCCTAAAGCTACCGCCAGAGCACTCCAGCACATATTATTGGTTCCGTAAGTTTCATCAAGCAGCATAATACTTTCTTTGAGGGAGCCAACGCTTACGAATACTTTGCTCGGATTAACGGCACTTCCTATCATTTTAAGGCCCTGGGTCAGTGAAGAAGCTTTAAAAAACAATATTCCGCCGCCGTAACATATTGCGGTTCTTATTGTCCTGAATCTGTGAAATCCGACACTCGTGTCATCAATGTGAAGAAATCTGTTGATACTCTTCAACGGGCGATCCAGAATCTGTCCCAGCACGATGAAGATAAAGAAATAAATACCCTCGCCGATATAATTGTAGCCTCCTCCGTGCCATAGTCCTATCGCAAACCAAAGAATAAACATGGCAATATATGTCGGGATTCTTTTTGCTGCCGTCTTTCCCAGTTTTTTCTTAATCGACTTTGTCATCTTTGAAAAAAGTTTCGACCTGAGAATCGGATACATCAAATAATCTTTAAAGAAAAGCCCCAAGGTAATATGCCATCTTTGCCAAAACTCCTGTATCGTTTCCGATGCAAAAGGTCTGTCGAAGTTTTCGACTATTTTGATACCAAAGCACTCGGATGCGCCCAAAACTATATCCATGCATCCGGAAAAATCGGCATAGAGCTGAATTACAAACAGTGCCGTCCCTATCCATACATATATTCCGTCATAGGTTTGATAATTATCATACAAGAAAGCTGTCAAAGGGGCCAAATGCTCCGAAACCATCAGTTTCTTGAAAAATCCGAGCAATATTCTTAAGACGCCTTCGTATACGCGCTTTCCGTCAAAATCATGCTCGGCAAACAATTCATCCTTTATATTTCCAAACCTGTTAATCGGTCCGGATATCAGATTCGGAAAATAAATATTAAACAATGCAACTTTGAATATATTATTTTCCTTTTCGACAATTCCCCAATAAACATCGGTGAGATACGAAATCATGGAAAGCGCATAAAAACTGATTCCCAACGAAGAAACAATATTAAAGACCGTCAAAGAAGCATTCTCATCATGAAGAATATAAGTCTTGAACAAATATACATTTTGAAGTGCGAAATTACTGTATTTCAGAACAAACAGAATAATCAGATTAAAGCATAATGTAACAACATAGATTCCTTTTTTCTTTTTCGGATTTTCATCCGACATGAATCTGGTTCCCAAATATACCGATATCGTGCTCAACGCAACATAAATAATGGTATAAAAGGTTCCGCATAAGGCAAAAAACAAAACACTCTCAAACAACAAAATAACCCACTGCCATTTATGTGGCAGTAGGTAATAAACAAACAACGCTGAAATTAAAAACACAATAAACGAGGCCGAAACCAGACTCATATTACCAAACAAAGCGCTCATTAAGCCATTTCTCTTTCAATGATGTCCAGCATTTCTCCGACATTTTTCATGCCCAGAACATCCTTCATGGCAAATTTGAAATCAAATTCGCCTTCAATGGCACTTATCAAAGTAATATGTGTCAAAGAATCCCAATCTTCAATATCATCAGCCGTAGTCTCATCGTCAATCACAAGTGACTCGTCATCAAATACATCCCAAAATATTTCATTTACCTTTTCAAGAATATCTTCGCGGCTCATATTTACCTCCCAAGCCTGTAATGATTAATTATTTTGTCCAAAGACATCAGCAAAAATGTCGGTTCTGTCGTTCTTTACGGCCGCTTCATAGGCATCTGCCTTAATTCGTTCATCGGCCATATTCTTAACCGTTCCGCCCAACTTTTTGAAAAGCTGTTCGTCCTTATCCTGCTCTTTCTTTATTTCTTCCACCCGTGAAGCATCTTTCGTTTCATCGGCTGTTTCCTTTTTATCTTCACCGGTTATTTCTTCACGGCGCTCTATTTCACGATCATACTTTATTTTGCTGATTTTGCCCTGCTCATAAAGTAACTCGATTTCATTTTCCGAATATCCGGCCAAAGACTCTACTTCTTCATCGTCCTTTTCACGCTCGTCTTTAATAACCTTTTCGGCGTTTTTAGGGAAAACAAAGCCGTCGTCAAGCTTTTTCATTGATTCCTTTTTCGCATTTACGACATCTCCGTCTTCGGATGCACTGATCACATCTCCAAAGACTTTGCTCTTTAAATCTTCTTTCTTGCTTTCCGCTTTTTCTTCGACATTTTTCTCATTCGACAAAGCAGGTGATTTGGCTTCATCGGCTTTGCTGATTCTCTGTTTTAATGAAACTGCGTTATCGTATTCGTTTTTTACCAAATTATCAATATTTCCGGTTCTCATAATGCACCTCCTTGTACAGACTATTCTAAGCATAAAACACGCATTTTTCAACAAAAACTCGAAAAAATATATGGCAGAAACAATTTGACACAAGGCCCGATTCGTAAGAGAATATAAAGAGTAGTTTTTGAGGACGGTGCATATGAACAGTAACAATTTTGAAATGCTTTATGACATTTTGGACAATTCAAATATCGGTTTGTGGGCCATTGAATGTGACGAAGGCATCGAGCCTCGTATGTATATCAATGACACCATGCGCAGAATGATGGATTTGAGCCAAGACTCACTGTCACCCGAAGAGATTTACAATGCCTGGTATGACAAAATTGATCCTGATTATCACGACGATATTCAGAAGGCCGTAGACAAAATGGTTCTGGGCAATTATGCACAGATTCAGTATTCGTGGTCGCACCCGACACGCAACACCATATATTTCCGTTGGGGCGGAAACAGAAATTTTAACTACCGACAGGGAATTCGTCTGGAAGGATGTCTGCAGGACATCACCGAGGTAGTAAACATTAAGAATAATTTCGTTATGACGCAAAAGAAAATGGCTATCATGGAGCGTCAGCTTAAAGTTGCCGAAAAAGAAAATCAACGAGCTACCAGCAAAGCCTCCATGGACATCATGACGCGCGTATATAACAGAGCCGGTTTCATGGAAGCCGGTCAGGAAATTCTGAACGCAAACAGACGTGCAGGTATTTTGTCATATGTAATGTACATCGATATGGACAATCTCAAAAAGGTAAATGATACTTATGGTCATGATGACGGAGATTTCTGTATCATCAATATTGCAGAGCAATTGACCAAAGTTGTCAGAGGACGTGGAATCTGCGGACGTCTCGGTGGTGATGAATTTGCCTGTGTTGTCAGCTATCGTGACGATAATTTCGGCGGACAGTTCTTTAAAGAGCAGATTGCTTCAAATTTTGCGGACTTGAACGAAATAATAAATAAACCATACGTTTTAAGTGTATCTGTCGGCGGTATTTCCATTTCTCCCGAGGATGATATTAACCTCGAAGAAGCGCTTAACAGAGCCGATGAGGAATTATACAACGAAAAACGTTTTAAGAAAGGAATTAAATAAGTATGAACATTGTATGTCTGGATTTGGAAGGAGTATTGGTTCCCGAAATATGGATTGCCTTTTCCGAAGTGACCAATATTCCGGAACTGAAAATAACCACCAGAGACGAGCCCGATTATGACAAGCTCATGAAGTACCGAATCGGAATATTGAAAGAACATGGTTTAGGTCTTCGCGAAATTCAGGAGACTATCGAAAAAATCGAACCTCTCCCCGGTGCCAAAGAGTTTTTGGACAAACTTCGTGCCAAAACACAGGTAGTCATTTTGAGCGATACTTTCAGCGAATTTGCCACTCCGTTAATGGAGAAGCTCGGCTGGCCCACCATCTTTTGCAACAGTTTGGAAGTAGCCGAGAACGGAGAAATAACCGGACACAAAATGCGTGTCAAAGATTCCAAGCTTACTACCGTAAAGGCTTTCCAGCAAATCGGCTACGATACCATCGCAAGCGGTGACAGTTTTAACGATTTGGCCATGATTAAAGCCAGCAAGGCAGGTTTCCTTTTCAGATCTACAGACAAAATAAAAGCCGACTACCCTGAGTACCCGGCTTTTGAAACATATGATGAATTGTATGATGCCATAATTAAGGCTTTATGATTCACTTCCAAATACCTGATTAGCCCAAGAGGAGTATTTTTCATCTCCTCTTCTGTCGGGTATGTCAAATCTTTCTTTGATTACTCCTGCCAAATAATTGGTATATTTCAATCCGCCTTCATAATTTAAATGCGAATAATCGTGAAAATCTTCGGAATAATTGATTCCCATTTCTTTGTAATATTCGTTCCCATTAAAGAACTCTATATCATTTTCATTCAAAATTTCCGCAATCTCGTTAAATGTTTCCCTGTCTTCATTGGTCTCGGTATAAGGAGCTGCCACAAAGAATAGATTTATATCGTTTTCTTTTGCATACTGAATGATTTTTCTCAAAGCCGCTTCTGATTTGGCCGTTAATCCTGCCTTCTTGTCGGTAGTAATCACAGGTTCTTCCTGCGGTGCCACACCATAGTACGGTGTATATCCTTTAAAACGCTCTTTATCTTTATGTGTCAATTTCAAATATTCGAAATCATCAAATCCCACTTCTATGAATCGGTTATGATATCCCCAAAAGGATGGAAAATACACATCAAGTTCTTCTCTTTCAACCGCTTCGTTCATCATATTAATCTTGTTTAATGAAAATCTGACTCCGTACAGATTATCTCTCATCCATCTGTATCTATAGTCTTCCTTGATTCGAGCCGGAGCATACAAATCAATTACTACGAGTTTCGGATTTTGTCTCTTTTCCAGTTCTATTAAATAATAATACGTAATCCACAACGGTTGATCTGCCGCAGAATAATCATATCCGGCGATTCCGTAATCATCAAAAAGCAGCTGCGTATTAATATCGCAATGAATGTGACTCGATCCCAAAAAGGCCACATCTATCATGTTTTTCCCTTGGTAATACAAGCTCTCTGCCTGTCTGATTCCGTCAAAGGATTTTACCTTCAATATTTCGTTGGAAAGCATTAGCGATGATATCAATACTACTATAAACACCGCTGTGATAATTTTCTTTTTCATAATCAAAAGTTCATATAAATAAACATGGAATTCAAAGCTTCTGTTCCGTAAATTCCCGCACATACCGTCAGCATAATAAGCCCGTACAGAATAATCAATCTAACGACCTGTTTCCTTGAGCAAATATATTCGGCCAAGGTGACTTTATTTCGATAACTGATTCTTTCAAGAATGTAAAAAACAATTATCAGAGCAAAAAGAACAATGGCGTGTCTGTATTTATCTGCGAAGAACCGCAATCCTCCGAAAGGATTATTAAGGTTAAAAAACATACATTTGATAAAGTTCAATGCGCCCCTAAAATAGACGCTTTCGAAAAAGATCCAACCGAAAGAAACACATAAAAACGTAATAATTCTTCCGCTTATCCCCTTAACAAGGAAGTTGACTTTGTGAGTCAATGCCCATCTCGAAATAATCGACAATATTCCGTGCATTATTCCCCACACCAGGAATTTAACGGATGCCCCATGCCAAAGTCCGCAAATTACAAATACCGCAAACAGATTTATATATTGCCGCTTTATTCCTTTTCTGTTTCCGCCGAGCGGAATGTAAATTCGTTCTTTTAAAAACCTTCCTAAGGTGATGTGCCATCTTCTCCAAAATTCGGTTATATTCTCGCTAAAATACGGATTATCAAAATTGGTGGATAATGGAATCCCAAACATTTCCGAAACGCCTATCGCTATCAACGAATACCCTGCGAAATCGCAATAAATCTGTATGGTATACAGCAATGATGCGCCCATGATAATCACTCCGCCATACGCATTGGGATCGTTAAAAACAGGGCTTACAAATATATTCGCTCTGTCGGCGATGCAAAGTTTCATAAAAAATCCCAGGAAAAAGCAGGTAATTGCCTTTGTCAGTCTGTCACCTTTCGGAATCCTAACCGAATCAAGCTTATTAAGATTTTGAATGAATTCGGTACTCTTTTCTATCGGACCGCTAAGCAATTTGGGAAAATACGTAAGATAACATATCAATAACAAAGGGTTTTTCTCATACTTAACCTGTCCTTTATACACGTCGCACAAATAATCTATTACCTGAAATGTATAAAATGACAGTCCCAGCGGAATAATCAATTCATCAAGCACACTGCCCAATGCCGAAATACCCATCATTTTTACCAACAGCCAGTCAGCATATTTAAACGCAAAAAGATTAAGCAAGCTTGCTGTAATTCCTGCGCTAAGAAAAACTTTCGATATATTGTTTTTACCTTTCCGTTGGAAAAAATCAATGAAATATGCAACGATATAGGTAAGGAGTGATGTAATCAGCAAGATAAATGCATCCCTTACTCCGAGAAGTGCCACAAACGTGAAAGAAGATATTATCAACAACAAAACTCGCGCTGTCTTATTTTTTATCAAATAAAACAGCGCAAGTACTATAAGCATAAAAGAAAAAAAACAAACAGAAAATTCCATAAAACCTATTAAATCTGACTCATAATATAACAATAGACGTTGTAGCTGGTCATAGCATCATAGTGAAGGCAGTCGGTAGTAGTGTACCCGTATCCCTTTAAGAAAGTATTGGTATCAATAATTCCGACACCGGAAAGTCCGGCCTTCAATTTATTGTTAAATTCGGTAATAGCATAATCCGACTTGCTGGCTCCCGGGTCTGAAGGATTAACAGTTGCATAGTAAACCCTTGCTCCTCGTTGTGCCCACTCGGCGGCTTTCGCATTGACGGTAGCTATGTATTTATCAGCATTATACATATCGTTAACGCCTAAATTGATAACGACTCTTGAGCCTTTTCCTATATACGGGTCAACATAGGGAATGGCCGTATCACACATCCAGTCGTATCCCATCCAGCCTGCAGCCACTATAGATGCTCCGTTCGTTCCTACCACATTACGCATATCAACAAATCTCGAATCGCCGATCATGAAAACACCTTTCGTGGACTTTTTGGCAGCTGCTGCCAAATCTCCGTTTTTAACACCCATCGCTTTCAGGACTTCTTTCTGCTGCGCAGCCTTTAATGCCTGTGCTTCCTTAAGTGCCTGTTGCTGCTGGGCGAGTGCTGCTTCCATGGCAGCTTTATCATCAATTGCTTTCTGCTCGGCATCTATCACGGAATTAACATATTTTATATATTCCGGATCCGAATTCCCCTGTGCAATCAAAGAATCTCTGTAAGCGATTAAATCGTATACATGCTGCTGTTCTTCAGATACTTTCTGTTTCTTTGCAGCATTAACATCAGTTTTAGGAACCAATGAAAGTCCTGCAACCAATGCGAATGTCACCAAAACAGTCACAATCGAACTAAATACTTTTTTCACAATATCGCCTCTAATCTTTACTCCTGCCGGTTACGCAAACAGGATTATTATTGAGCATCCGGTCCTTCTATCACTATCTGTTCGTCTTCGGACAGTTCCTGAACCTGTGAGGCTGCTGCATCTGCCGCCTTTTGCGCGTTTACCTGATCCAGAATCATAGAAACACCCGTATACACACCGAATGCAATTCCTCCCAAGAGAATTATCGTTACCACAATCGATATTGCATGATTACGTACACGTCTTTTTCTTCTGTATTCTCTTCGTGCAACTTCATCATCGAAGTCGTCATCATAGGAATCTTTGTAATCATCAAATTCTTCATCAATATCTCTAGCCATAATAAATCTCCTGTTCTTTCCATAAATCAAAGGTATTTTACCACATTTTTAGGAATGCAACAACGAAGCGGGCATCAAATTCGATACCCGCTTCTAAACTATACTTTCCAATGGACTGTACCTCTCTTATTAGTTGCTAATTGATAAGTTCCTATGAAGTTGTCCGCGTCCTCGCTCTGTCCTCACTACCATTTGTGTATTAACATGTTTGACGTTATCCTGTGATAATCTCGTCTCAAAAATACGTAGCTCTCTGCGATCGACCCTCTATTTTAATTTCTATGGATCTCCGGGTATGACTACCGGAAATCTGTTTATGTGTTTGGGGGAGTGTACCTCTCTTTCTCAAGAATTACTTCTTGTGTTTATGTGTTTTATATGTGTTGTACTTGTTTCTTGTTTATGTACTCATTATAACATCAGTATATTATTTGTCAATACAATTTTTAAAAATATTTTAAGTTTTTCGAAAGTTGTTTGATATTTTATATTATTATTTGATTTAATAGTTTAAATTGATTGAATTGTTTGATTTTTTCAAATGGTTCAAACTAAAATCGCGTAGGCTTGGCAGCCTACGCGATTTTACGTTAATTTATTAAAATATACTAAATCAAAGGATACTTCTTTGTAAGTTCATCTACGATAGCTCTGGCCTTGGGTACACCGTCAGTTCCTTCCTTAACAATGAACGAAATAGCTTCAGCTATGCGATCCATATCCTCCGTATTCATGCCTCTGGATGTTACGGCAGGTGTTCCAAGTCTGATACCGCTGGTTACAAAAGGCTTTTGAGGATCATTGGGAACTGTATTCTTGTTTGCGGTAATATGTGCTTCATCAAGAAGTTTCTCGATTTCCTTACCTGTTAATCCCTGAGGGCGAAGATCCAAAAGCATCAAATGATTATCTGTTCCTCCGGAAACAATGCTCAAACCTCTCTTTAATAATCCATTGGCCAATGCCTGTGCATTATCAATAATATTCTTTGCATATTGCTTAAATTCGGGGCTTAATGCTTCTTTAAAGCAAACTGCCTTGGCAGCGATAACATGCATCAAAGGGCCACCCTGAATACCGGGGAATATAGCCTTGTTGAAGTTATACTTATCTGCAGCAGCCTGATTACACATAATCATACCGCCTCTGGGTCCGCGCAATGTCTTGTGAGTTGTAGTGGTAACAACGTCAGCATAAGGAATAGGGCTTTCATGGTAACCTGTAGCAACCAAACCTGCTATATGTGCAATATCTACCATCATTACAGCGCCTACTTCATCACAGATTTCACGGAATTTCTTAAAATCAATCTTTCTGGCATATGCGCTTGCACCCGCAACTATCATCTTGGGTTTGCATTCAAGAGCAATCCTTCTTACTTCATCATAATCTATAAAACCTTCATCATTTACACCGTAAGGCACACAGTTAAAATACTTTCCTGACATATTAACCGGTGAACCGTGTGACAAATGTCCGCCATGATCAAGGTTCATTCCCATAAATGTATCACCGGGTTCCATTACTGCGAAGAAAACTGCCATATTGGCCTGTGCGCCGGAATGGGGCTGAACATTAACATAATCGCAATGGAATAATTCCTTGGCTCTTTCTCTGGCTAACTCTTCAACAACATCAACGCAGTCGCATCCGCCGTAATATCTCTTTCCGGGATAACCTTCCGCATATTTGTTGGTTAAGGGGCTTCCCATTGCAGCCATAACAGCTTTAGATACCCAGTTCTCAGAGGCAATAAGCTCTATATGGGAATTCTGTCTTTCCTGTTCATCCACAATTGCCTGTGCAACTTCGGGATCAACGTTTCTAACTTCATCCAATGAATACATTTCGATACTCTCCTTTTATGCATTTTTAAAGAACGCCCGAGCGTTCCTGAAAAAGTATAGCATAATTTATTTTTATTGACTATAATAACATCGTACATAATGTCACTATTCACAGTTGATATATGAGAAATGCTAGTGATTCAGTTTCTTAATAAGTGGACTTTTTGCGCCGAATGTTTTTGTGAGAGTGCAGTTCAAAAAACGAAGGCAATGCGGGCATTGTCGAGGCTTTTTGAATCTGTACTATCGCGGAAACAGGCAAGCAATAAAGTCCGGTTAATTAAAAACTGAAGCACTAATATCGTCATGCTTGCATGTAAGAGACAAGCATTGCTCATATATCAAACCTGCGAAGCGGGGACTCCACCATATGAGCACTCCGCTTGCGAACCAAGCTTTGAAGCTGCGCAGCAGCGATGATTGCGAATGAAAGTGGAGTACTGTGAATAGTTGCGAAGCAGGGACTCCACGATATGAGCAATCCGCTTGCGAAGCAAGCTTTGAAGCTGCGCAGCAGCGATGATTGCGAATGAAAGTGGAGGACTGTGAATAGTTGCGAAGCAGGGACTCCACGATATGAGCAATCCGCTTGCGAATGAAAGTGGAGTACTGTGAAACTATATATATTGAAAGGAACATTCCCATGTATCACGTAATCGTAAACCCGGCCTCAAGAACCGGAAAAGGTAAAAAACTATGGTCAGATATCGAGCCTGTTCTGTGTGACAACGGTGTCGATTACAAAGTACATTTTTCAAAAAAAGCAGGAAACGTCATTGAATTGGCCAGAGAAATAACATCATCAGAACTGTCGAAAGAATCCGACGAAGTAATTAAGTTGATTGTTCTCGGCGGTGACGGCACCATGAACGAGGCTCTCCAGGGTATTTCCGATTTCAGTCGCGTCCAGATTGGCTACGTCCCCACAGGTTCCAGCAATGATTTATCCCGTGACCTGAAACTTCCCGATGACCCCAAAGAATGTCTTTTGAACATCATCAACTGCAAGACACCGCACTATATGGACTTGGGATGTCTTCAATATAATGAAGTGTCCAGAGAATATTCTTCAAAGCACGAAGAAAACATCATCAGCAAACGATATTTCGATGTCAGTATGGGAATCGGTTTCGATGCGGCCATTTGCGAAGAAGCAATGGTTTCTCCGTTAAAAACAGTTCTGAATAAATTGGGATTGGGAAAACTCATATATTTGGTCGTAGCACTGAAACAGATCTTATTCACAAAGAACTGTGACTGTTTTATGACCATAGATGACAACAAAAAAATAAAACTTCCGAATTTTCTTTTTGTAACATGTATGGTTCATCAGTACGAGGGCGGCGGATTTATGTTTTGTCCCCACGCTGATTATACGGACGGAATTTTAGAAATTTGTACAGTAAACAACATGTCCAAATTTAACGTTTTAAGAGCTTTACCTTCCGCTACCAAAGGAAAGCATTTGAAATTTAAAGGGATCAATAAATACTCCGGAAAGAAAGTCAAACTGGAAACCTCAGCTCCGTGCTGGGTTCACACCGATGGTGAAGTTACCATGAAGAGTACATCGGTTACCATCACCTGTGAAAAAGAAAAAATACAGTTACTAAAATAAAACAACCCATCACACAATCGAGATAAAGCCATGGCATTTGCCATGGCTTTAACAAATTTTAGGGATCACGTTTCTTATTTTTGTACGGAACTCTGGCCGAAGGGACCACCGTTGAAGCGGGTGTAGTATGTACCGCCTGGTCGTCAAAGAATATATGTGCTCCAAACGCTTTAAGCACATCTCTCTTGGTAACTCCGCCAAGGAAGAACGCTTCATCAATACGCACATTCCAGGCTCTCAAAGTTCTGATTACACGTTCGTGTGAAGGTGCGGAACGTGCGGTAACCAGTGCGGTTCTGATAGGCGCTTCGTTCTGCGGCAGTTCTTTTTGAAGGTCCGAAATGGTCTTAAGGAACTTGGCAAAGGGCCCCGCTTTCATAGGGTCCTTCGCCAGTCTGCGTTCATTTTCTTCAAAAGCTTCCAAGCCTTCTGCCTGATATATCTGCTCGGAATCATCGGAAAATAGAACTGCATCCCCATCAAAGGCAATTCTGATTTGGGAAATATCTCCGTCCTCATTTCTGACCGGAGTTTGAATGGTATCACAGCATATGATACCTGCAGCTATGCCGCAATCAATAGCCGATTGAACATCTGATTCATCTGCCGAAAGGTAAAGGTCCGTATTAAATGCCTCCAAATACGGAGTCAAAGGCGCTCCGGATGCCAATACGGCCCTGGTAATATCAAGTCCGTAGTGTTCAATGGCATTGAACACTCTCAGAGAAGTGTCCGGAGAATTATGTGACATTACTATAACTTCGACTCTTCCTTCCTGACCCGGAATTTTATTAATATTAAGAAGTGCCTTTACAAGCGGGAATCCGTTTCCGGGAAGAAGCAGATCATTTTCATGCTCCACCTGATATTTGCAGTACGCATCAATTCCTTCATTCTCGAAAATTTCGTTTTCGGCTGTCAGATCAAATAACGCTCTGGATGATACTCCAATAACAAGTTTGCTTTCTAATTCATATGCCATACCGTTCACCTCACGCATCCTTTAAGATGCTCTCTGTAAAAGAAATATTACTATCGAACATATGTTTTGTCAATGCCTTTTCGAACATTTGTTCTTAATTCCTGTGAGGCGACGTTTTTTATATATAAAGCTTTACTGTCGCAATCTGTTACACTCGAATTTTTCTTTAAGCATTACACAATTCAAAAGTTCGTTGTACTTTTCTTCACAGGTACCTTCATTTAATTCTATGTCTATTCCGAACGCCATCGTATTTATCATCTCATCGGTAACATCCCTGCGCATGTTCTGAAGAATGCTCAGCTTTTCATCATAATTTCTGGCATCGAGAAAAGCGATTACTCTGGGATCTATGTTCGGATTTTCATCATTTTCATCATCAAACAAAACTTCGGTTTCAACATTACTGATTGTCGATACATTTGCCGCAGGGGAAAGTGATGCACTGTTCCAAGGTTCAAATCTGTATTCCTGTGTTGCATCAGGGTATTTGTTTTTATCTACCTTTTCCAAAAACATATTCAAAGGACGCGCGTAAATTTCATTTTCGCCGTAGAGAGCCTGGTATATAACCATTTTTTCTCCTGTTTCGCTGTGTTTGGCCACACAGATAACTTTGTACATATTTCCTTTGAAATGCTTGTAAATCTCACCGATTTTTATTTCCATTACCGTAATTCCTTTCCACATCATCATAAATAGTAAAGAAATAATGATGCTGATTACAGTAATTATATCTGTTCATCGATTAGTTGTCATTATGATTATTTCCGCATCATCTACAGGGAAATCAATATCGGAAACCGCGCTGTCGATTTGTGACACATTCGTCAGTTTATGATGATTGACGGTTAATGTATAGTGTCTGGTCAAATCTGAATCGGTTACTTTTGTAAGCATTACTCCGGCATTTGAAAAGCCGTTCGCATTCAAATATTCTTTGACCTTTGCCACATATTCCTTTTCGCATTGTCTATAGTATTCTTCCATACTCTCATCATATGAATATGAAGATTTGTCCATGCCTTTTACGGTTCCTTTTATACAGAACGCAATCACTGCTATAAGAAAAACAGTAAAAATCAAAAATGCCGAATTGTTTTTTATTAGTCTCATATTTCCCTCCCGAAGCTCCATACGCTTTCTTCCTGTTCATGATTTGATATTACTCCGGGTAAAGTCCAATTATTTTCCCTTTGCAAGTTAAAATCACATAGAGTATAATGCAAGGCATGATTAACAGGCATTTATCCGAAAATCAAATGAATATAATCAAAAAATCGGTCAGAGACATTCTGGAGGCATTGGGCGAAGATCCCGAAAGAGAAGGCCTTACGGAAACTCCCGACAGAGTCGCACGCATGTATGACGAAGTCTTTGAGGGCATGCGCTATTCAAACGACGAAATAGCCGAGATGTTCAATAAATGTTTTGAAGAAACTACCGAGAATGAATTGATTGTCATGAAGGATATCGATGTTTTCAGTTTCTGCGAGCATCATATTGCGCTGATGTACAATATGAAGGTTAACATCGCTTATATTCCCAACGGCAGAGTTATCGGCTTAAGCAAACTGGCCCGAATATCCGACATGGTATGTAAAAGACTTCAGCTTCAGGAGAGAATCACCTCGGACATTGCCGATGTATTGGGCAAGATTTTGAACACCGACGACATAATGGTCATAGTCGAAGGCGAACACAGCTGCATGACCAGCCGCGGAATCAAAAAGCCCGGAACCAAAACAGTCAGCCGTGTTTCAAGAGGTGTTTTTGAAAACGATTCGTCATTGAGATGCGAGGTTTATTCTCAATTATCTCTGTAAACAGACGCATTATACGTACAGCATTATGGAACTTTTTCACGGAAGACCCGCCGATACGACGGGCAGATTAGATAAAGAAATAAAGGTTTACGATTTTCTTGACAAAGCAGGCATTGAATATGACCGGGTAGACCATGAACCACTTATGACCATGGAAGATTGTCTCGAAGCCGACAAAACTCTCGGCGGGCACGTATGCAAAAATCTTTTACTTTGCAACCGCCAAAAAACTGACTTTTACCTGCTCATGATGCCGGGAGATAAAAAGTTCAAGACAAAGGAATTGTCATCGCAGATAAATTCCGCCAGACTGTCCTTCGCCGAAGGTGAAGATATGGAGCGATTATTAAACATCACTCCGGGATCCTTATCCGTAATGGGACTTATGAACGATACCGATTGCAGCGTAAAGCTCCTGATTGATGAAGATATTCTCAATTCGGACTATGTGGGTTGTCACCCCTGCATTAATACAAGTTCGCTAAAGATATCCCTGAATGATTTATTGCAGGTATTTCTTCCTAAGGTAAAACACGACTATACTTCCGTTCACCTAATCGGAGAAGATTAATCCGATTTCGATACATGATTAAAATAAAACCCGCTTGCCGAGGCAAGCGGGTTTTATTTGTCAGGTTATGGCATCGTAATACCGAATTCCGAATAGGGAATGGCAATTCCTATATATCCGGAAGCATACGGTCCGACCTCGTACGGAGTATAGTAGAATAAAATACCGTCTTCGGTAAACTCTATTGTATGATCTATGCTGATTGTTTCCTTAAACGATTCAAGCATTTCGTTTTCATCTTCGACATCACCTACGGACATATAGTAATACTCATCATCATTTTTCCAATCTTCCAATGAATACCGAGCCACTATATCGACAAATTCTTCATCCGATCCCGTATAGAAGTCCTTGAATTCGACACGTTCTCCGGTTTCCTTATCTATAAGGAAATATTCATCATAAGGGTATCCGTGTGCTCCCCCGAAATACTCATAAGTTTCAAATCCGATCTGATAATACTTGCTGCCGATTTCGTTAATATTCAAAAATGCCCTGCTGGTTTGATACGTCATGCCGTACTCACTGTAATCTTCGTAATATTCATTCTCGAGAATATCTTTTACGGCCAATTCTTCTATGCTGTCGCAATATCCCATGTATTCGTCATCCAGAGTGCGCAATACCTCATTTACCTTATCGGCTCCCTCCAGATTCGAATTCAGCGTAAATATCTGATTTGAATACGAATAATACATCAATCCGTTGTCATCCGTAAACTCATCCGAAATATACTCCAGTTTTCCGTAATCGGACAAGGCGATATGCTCATCCGTATAATCGGTTTCAATTATTTTGTTCAACTCGTTTTTATCAACATATTTCCAAACGGTATCGGTTCCTTCGGAGTTGGTAGCCAGGAAATAATACCTGTCACCCTTTACGCAAAAAGCGTCATTACCGTTTTCATAGTAAAAATCGGACGGAATGGTGCCGTCGACTCTGGCAATAAGTTCCGAAGTGTTATCACTCATAATATAATATTCGCCGCAGATTCTGTCATACAGAGAATTGTATCTGTTTATCGCAAATATCGGAAGACCGTCATTCACCATTATGAAACTGCCGCGGCCGTCATCCTCTTCATTCACACCTGTCTGACAGTATGAGCCGTCCTCCAAATCCATTTCGTAATATATATAATGATAACCTTCTTCACCATACTCGGCAAAGTTCATCAGTGCCTTTCCGTTTTCCAGCACACTGATGTTGTTTACGCCGTTCGGAAGCTGATACGTATCGATTTCCGCGCCCTTGAGGTTATATTTTCTCAAAAGACCGTTGTCGAAATCCGCAGCAAAGACCGCTCCGAATTCATTGGCTTCCTTAACCATATATTCCTCTTCTCTGATGTAATTGTATTCAAGTTCGTCAAACAAAAGATTGCCAAGATAAGAAAATCTGGTGTCCTGACATATTGTCTCCTTTTCAGGGTCAAAATAAACAAAACTGTGCTCGTATTGTTCGTCAGTCACTCCTATATAGAACTTGCCGTCATAGAATCCGGCAGGAGTCACGTAGGAAAATCCCTCGGGGTAAAGCGTTCCGAAATCATATTCTTTCATATTGAATTCATCATCCAACATGTGAATCGTGTATTCGCTCTCTTCAAAGTTTTTGGAAAAGAAACAGGCGCGCTCCCCGTTAGCAAAGACATCATCAAATACACTGCCGTCCTCGGGATTCAATTCACAAATCTGCTGAAGATCATCCCCGTCAATGTAGTAGATAATTTTACGGCCCATCAAAAAGTCGTCCGTTCCAAAATAATAAACGGCTACAGGTTCGCCCGGTGTATCATCCTCAGTTTCGTCAGGCGCTTCCTCAGTTTCATCGGTTTCTTCCGTTTCGCTTTCCTCCTCTGTTGTTTCCACACTTTCTTTATCTTTCAAAAAAGGAAGCGAGCAGGCACTCATTGAAAATACTGCTGCCACCATCAGCAAAATACACAATCTTTTTTTCATAAAAACCTCCTAACGCGAAAAATCAACAATCAAAAGTTCAACCGCTATCTGATCTTTCATTCTTCCGCTCTTTATCGCTTCATCGGCTTCGACACACGCATTCAAAGCTCTCTTTATCTCTTTCAATTCATAATTTGATGCCTGTTCAACATATTTTTTGACCACATACGGATTAAGTTTAATCTTTTCGGCCATCTGCGGAACGGAACATCTGTTAAGTATCAGTTCCTTTACCTGCAGCATTATTCCATACTGTCTGCCCAACAAAGAAAGAATCTTAAAGGGAGATTCCTTTAACGACAGCAAATCATAATAAAGTTCCAGCGCCTTAGTCTGGTTCTTGTTCCCTATCGCCGCTATCATATCGAAAATATGATCCGAAATCTGTCGGGTTACTATTTGTGATATGTCCTCTTTCGTCACTACTTCCTTATCGGCACAATAATCGATAAGTTTGTCCACTTCGCTCTTAACGTTGACCATATCTGTCCCGGTCATATCGATTAAAAAACTGCAGTCACGCGCTGTAATCTTTTTCCCGTTATCCGAAAGCAATTTTGCAACCCACTTTATCAAAGTATCCGGATCAACCTCTTCAAAGGCTGCAACCGTTCCGTTACTTTGGCAGGTTTTGTACAATTTACTGCGCTTGTCGATTTCCCTCTCTACCAGCACAAAATATGTCGTGTCGGGAAATTCCTTGAGATATTCGGCCAGTTCTTCTCCGCCTTCTTTTAAAAGTCCGGAGTTTTCTATGACAATCAGTCTCTTTTCGCTGAAAAACGGAAGTGTCTCAGCCGTATCTATTATTGAAGGAATACTTACACCCTTTCCTTCATAATAGCTGTAATTCATATCATCATCGCCAACTATCGCGTTCTTCAGTTTGTTTTTATACTGAAGACGCAAATAGTCTTCCTGCCCGTACAGCAAATATATTCTTTTAAAATTTCCGGACTTAATGTCTTCGTTAATTTGCTTCATAATGCACCAACCCTGTCAGATTATTATACTATTTGAAGGGATATATACAACACGATATCGGATACAAAAACCTGATCAATCCCAATCCGGCTTATTCTCACGAATCTTCATCGCTATCTGTTCCGGTGTAATCGGCAGTTCACGGAATCTGTATCCGCACACTCTGCTTAAGGCATCAGCTATCGCCGGCCCGGGTGTATTGGTTACAACCTCCCCGATGGATTTGGCGCCGAACGGCCCCGTAGGTTCATCTGTAACGGCGAACTCAACATTAATCGGTCCATAATCAAGCCTGGTAGGAATCTTATACTGCATCAGTGAATTCTCACCGACACGTCCTCTTTGGTCATAATGAACGTTCTCAAAAAGTGCCATTCCGATAGCCTGTCCGATTCCGCCCTCTGCCTGAACTCTGGCCAAATGCGGATTGATGGGAGTCCCGCAATCCACACAAGCATCATATTCAAGGACCTTCACCTGTCCTGTATCAACATCTACCTCAAGTTCGCAGGCTCCTACCATAAAGGGCGGCGGTGATACAGGTGATGTATATTCTATCGTAGCCTCGCACTCTTCCATGGGTAAGTTTTTAGCCATCTTGGAAAGCACTTCCTCGCATGCCATCTTAACGGCCTTTCCTGTGAGGTATGTCGTACTGGATGCAAAAGATCCTGAATCAAACGGCGTTGAATCCGTATCTCCTTCCACCACTGCAACATCCTCCAAATCACACCCCAATGTTTCCGCTGCTATCTGCGCAAGTACGGTATCACAGCCCGTTCCCATGTCAGCCGCACTGATTGTTAAGCGATATTTATTATTTCCGATTTTCTTGACGGTAGCACCGCCCACATCAATTCCCGCCAGAGCTGACCCCTGCATGCTCATAGCCATTCCTGCCACACGAACAGTATGATCATCAATCTTTCTGACCTTATATTTGTTCTCCCAGTCGATCATCTCCCTGACTTTGGAAAGGCATACATCCAAAGCTCCGCTGGCATTGATGTAACCGTCCTGGGCCACCATTACTTCACCTTTTCGTGTCAGATTCATTTCGCGAATCTTTGCAGGATCCATATTCAACTTTAACGCCAGTTCGTTTACCGCCGATTCCACGGCAAAAAGTCCCTGCGGGGCTCCGTATCCTCTATAGGCGCCCGACGACATTATATTTGTATACACAACATCAGCTGTAAACTGCCAGGCTTCCTGCTTTCCATAAAGGGGAATTGATTTAAAGCCCGAAAGAGCAATAGTGTCCAATGAATGTTCTGCATATGCTCCTGTATTTGACAGCGTATGCAGTGAAATTCCCCTGATAATTCCGTCTTTGTTCGCACCGATTCTGACATGCATTTGCATCTCATGACGAGGGCACGATGCCATACAGTTTTCTTTTCGTGAGTAAATCATCATACTCGGTTTACGTGTTTTCAAGGTAACCAGCCCAACATAACCTTCCGTCAGCATGGTTTCCTTCGATCCGAACGATCCGCCAATCCTGGGTTTTCGTATTCGAATTTGTTCTTTTGGAATTCGGAGCGCAAGCGAAAGAGCCATACGCAAATGATAAATAATCTGAGTGGCACTTATTATCGAAAGATGACCGTCCTCATCAATTCGGGCATATGATCTGAATGTTTCCATCGGTTCCTGCTGTACGGCTCTCGTATGATAGATTTCATCAATCACCACATCACAGTCTTCAAAAACCGCTTCCACATCACCTTCTCCAAATTCTCTGTGCGATATGAGGTTCCTCTTCGGTTCTGCATGTGTTTCGGGTATTGCACTGTAATTATCTTCCGGATGTATAACAATCGGGTTGTCCAGCGCCTCACGAAAATCAAGAATAGCCGGGAGAACTTCATATTTGACCTTAATCAAATCAAGCGCCCTGTCAACACATTTGACATCTTTCCCGGCCACACAGGCCACAACATCTCCCACATGCCTTACATGTCTGTCCAGAAGCAATCTGTCGTAAGGTACCGGTGCCGGTTCTGCCTGTGTATCTCCCGTATATCTGGGTCCGTTCTGATCAATATCTTTCCATGTAAAGATAACTTCTATTCCCGGTACCTTCAGTGCACTCTCTGTATCAATCTCCTCAATAATGGCATTGGCGTGAGGTGATCTTAATACTTTGACAACGAGCGTTTCCTCCTTATCAACAATATCTTCAAGATATACGGGTTTGCCGGTCACCAGGTCCATCGAATCCGTCTTTCGAACCGATTGATTAACTACTCTCATACGGACTCCTTTCTTTTTTGAACATAACGAAGAAGCGCTCTGGTCTGCCCTTCATATCCTGTACAACGACACAGATTTCCTGCCATATATTCCTCAATAGTGCGTCTGTCGGGCGCAGGATTTTTTCGGAACAAAGATATGGCGTTCATCAGAAAACCGGGATTGCAGAATCCGCACTGATCGGAGCCTTCATCTGCCATACATCCTCCTATGGCCGCGGCTTCCTCCTGAACTCCTTCGAGGGTAGTCACTTCCCGCCCGTTGACAGCAACAGCATATTTGGCACACGACAGAATCGGTTCTCCGTCAAGAAGTACCGTGCACAATCCGCAATTTGTCGTTTCGCAACCGCATTTGACGCTGTAGCATTCATGTCTTCTCAAAAACGAATACAAGGTCTCATCGGGTGCAACATCATCAGTAATCATTATTCCGTTCAAAGTTATATTAATAAGCACAGATATATGCCTCCGTTTCGTCTGAATCTCAGGAATGGATTGTTTCCAGTTCTTCAAAATTTCTCTGAGAAAGAATCTTCAAAAGATGCGAGCGGTATTCCGCGCCGGCTCGATTGTTCTTCCCTGTAGGTATCGATTCTCTCAGTTTTTCGGCCTCTGTTTCCGGATCAAATTTCTCTCCGCGTTTAAGTTCGGTGCGGACTGCCCTCATAGGCCGTGCTCCGACAGAAATAATATATTTATCATCCTTTCGATAATATGCGGTAGCCACCGCAAGCACCGGAAAATCGGTCGCCGTATTTCTGAGCGCCCGATACTTAAAATCGGCATCTTCTTTGAACACCGTAATCTTAGTCAAAACATCTCTTGATCCGACTTTCCTAAGCGCGTAATCCTTAAGAGGAATTATGCCTTCCTTATAATACTCAAGCGTGGTATTAAAGCACAAAAACAATGTCAGAACATCAGAGAATCCAAAAAGGCTGTGAAGACTTCCTCCTACTGTCGCCATGTTTCGAAACTGTACTCCGACAATGGCTTCAAGAGCCTCCTTCACGGTACCCTGCGTATATTTATTCAGTCCTTCGTGGCATTCAAGTGTCCTAAGCGTCGTCATGGCACCGATTTCAAATCTGTCATCGAATTCCTTCACATAATCAAGACCAAGATCGGACATGTCAATTGCCGTCCCAATCTTTTTTCTGCACAGACGAAGCCACATATTTCCGGCGACGATGCAGTTGCTCTTCTTCTGATTCAGTTCCCAAGCCTCTTCCACCGAGGACGCCATTCGATATTCCTTAATTTCAGTCATGCCTGCCTCCAAAAATCTTCTTTCAATCCATATTCAGGACCTTATGCAAAACCTGCAATCTTGATATAATTATTTATGTTATGAAAAATATGGAAAACACACCAACCGCATATCCTGCAGCTGACTATTCCGAGAAAGTCGCCTGTATCCTCACGGCTTCCGGTTTTTCAACACGCTTCGGTTCAAATAAGCTCCTTGCGCTTCTTGACGGGAAAGCGGTTATTCAACATATATTGGATAATGTAGCACGTATCGGTTTTCACAGTGTTACGGTTCTTACGCGTCTTCCGGAAATCAAAACTCTTTGCACCGATACCTCGGCAACGGTTTTGCTTCATGATTTGTTACACAAAAATGAGACCATTTCGCTTGGGGTAAATCACGTCTTAACTTATAAAAATCCCCCGCAGGGCATCATGTTCATCCCTTGTGATCAGCCCCTTCTCAAATCTGATACGATATGCAAACTGATAAATGAATTTTCCGTTTCACCGGAAAAGATAATCCGCCCGGAGTATGAAAACATCCCGTCATCCCCGGTTATTTTTCCCGAAAAATATTATCGGGAACTTCTCAATCTGCCATCCGACGAAGGCGGTTCTTTTATCATTCGAAATAATCCTTCAGCGGTTAAGTACGTTTCTGTAACCGATCGTTATGAACTTATGGACATTGACACTCCCGAAGACCTTCGTATTCTCGAAGAATATCTGCACCGGAATCCCCAATTTATGTCAACCGCAAAATAAACATTTTATTGCTTTTAGTATACTTCAGTTCTTGCCTTATTACAATTTGTCTCCGAGTGCTTCAGTTTTTAATTAACCGGACTTTTTGCTTGCCTGTTTCGGCGCCAAAAGTCCACTTATTAAGAAACTGAATCACTAGTCGATATTTCCAAAGTTTATGCTTTTATGATATACTGAAAAAACTTAAGAATGTTCCGAAAAAATGAAAAGACCACTGGCGTCTGTCTGTCTTTTGCTTTTCTTGATTCTGTGCCTTTTGGGCAAACAAAAATCCGAGAAAATAAAATCATATGAATATCCTGACGGGAAAAGTCTGTCCGTAATCGGAACAGTAGACAAAATAATATACCGTGCATCGGATTATCAAAAAGAACCGAGTGTCAGTATTATCCTGAAAAAAGCATCCGTCAAATCATATGACAGCGATTTTCTGCCATACAATAACGAAAACAAAAACTCTTTCGGGATTCTGTGTTATATGTCCGAAAACGAAAGCATCCCCAAAATCGGGCAAAAGATTAAACTGTCCGGACAATGCTCTTCGTTTGCAAACGCCACGAATCCCGGACAATTTGATATAAATTTGTATTATCACTCCATAGGACTGTCCTTTGAAATGACATCCTGCAAAATAATCTCCCGCTCAACCTCATACGACAAAATCGGAAATATCTTATTTCTTATCAGAACCCACTGCGAAGATATCTTCTATGGCGTACTTCCTTCGAAAGAAGCGTCTATCATGTCGACAATGCTCCTGGGGGAAAAGAAACTGATGGATCGGGAAACTCGGGATTTGTACCAGCGAAACGGCATCGCGCATGTTCTGTCCATTTCATCATTACACATTTCACTGATCGGAATGCTGTTTTTTAGACTGCTACGATTTTTACGCGTCAAACTAAAGTTTGCAGCTTCGATATCAACGGTAGCTGTTATCCTTTTCGGCATAATGACAGGATTAAGTCCATCTTCACTAAGAGCCGTCGCCATGTTCCTTTTATCCATGTCAGCACTTATTATCGGTAAAACGACAGATGTTCTGACATCTTTGTCAGTGTGCGCAGTGTTTGTTGCACTTCAAAATCCTCTATGTGTATTCCAGTCGGGATTCATCTTCAGCTTTGGGTTTGTGCTGGGTTTTGCCCTCATAAATCCGACACTGATGTCAAAACATCTGTCACAAAAGTCGATTTTTACGCGATACGCTCTTTCAACATTGACCACATTGGTCATCTCCGTTCCCATCTATCTGTGCACCTCCTACAGTATCCCTCTCTACTCATATTTATTGAATTTTCTGGTTATCCCCGTCATGAGTTTACTGCTGCCGTGCGGAATCATTCTCATATTGGTTCGTTCCTTGTCCCTTAATCCGTTTTTGTCCAAATACATAATAGTCGGTATACTTACTCTATTTGAAAAAGCCGCTACCTTCTTTGACGAATTGCCGTTTCATTATCTCACTTTGGGAAAACCGTCAAATATGACCATCTTTTGCTTCATATCAGGAATCATTCTTTTGTATCTTTTCAAAGATAAGCTGAGCCTCTTACGAAAAACCGCAATCATCTTTGTGCTGATGATTATATTATGTATCAGAAAGGTCCCCTTGCTGCGCGTAACATTTTTGGATGTGGGGCAGGGTGATTCCATATTAATCAGCGCCTCGAAGCATCCCTTTATTATTCCCGGGCTCTCCGACCGGATGAATATACTCATCGACGGAGGTTCAAGCAACATAAAGGATGTCGGCAAATATAACATTTCTCCGGTTTTATCCTACTACGGTATCCAAAAGCTCGATGTCGTGTTGGTAACGCACCCCGATACGGATCATATCAGCGGAATATCGGAGATTATGGACTCTCAAAAAGAGCTAAATATCTCCTTTGATAAACTCATTATGTCCGACATCTCAGGGCGCGAACGTTTTGATAATTATGCCGAGTTGGTAAAAAAAGCCGAAGAAACCAATGTCGAAATTGATTATTGGAGTAGCGGCGATCGATTGTCTTTCGACGACATTTCGCTCAAATGCCTCTATCCTCCGAAAGACTATTTTTCATCGGACAGCAATACTTCTTCCATAGTCTGCCTTTTGCAAAAAAGTAATATTAAGTTCCTGTTTACCGGAGATATAGATATTGAAGGTGAAAAGAAAATTATGGATAATTTGAAAAATACATCCCCAAACGGGGAAATAGACATATTAAAATGCGCGCATCACGGTTCGCGCGACTCTTCGTCCGAAGAATTCTTAAGATTTTGTGCTCCGAAAGTTACCGCAATTTCCTGTGGCAGAAACAATTCATACGGTCATCCCCACGATGAAACTTTGGCTCGACTCCGTGAAATCAATTCGTCGATAGCACGGACAGATCAAAACGGTGCGATAACAGTAGATGTTAATCCGCCACAATTTACTGTCCGATGCTTTAGCAAATGATTTTTATTTTGCCGAAAGAATATCCAGATTTCTCTCAAACGCTTGTGACAAATCAATTTTTTCAAGGAAGCGGATATTGCTCTCTCCGTCCACCGATATGACTACTTTATTAACTCCCGGCAGTTCAACCAGCGAATTAACCAATGAATAAATCGTAACCTCCGGTGACATCGGCAAAGGTTTTGAAAGGAATGATCCGCTCAAATTTACGTAACAGATTCCGTCTGTCACAGTAGTCGAAATAACACTAACCTCGGGATTCACGGTGCCGAATCCTATCTCATTTTCCAAAGGTCCTTTTATTAATTCGTCAACAACTATTCTTTCAAGAGAAATATTGCTGCTGTATACTACAGTTCTTTGAACGGGAATCAATTCGTTTCCTGTTTCATCTGCAAAATACAAATTTATCTTTGTTTTTTCATAGGCATTAATTTCATTTCCCGCATTGGTAATAAACTGTTCCGGAGTCATTACTCCTATCGGATTGCCGTATGCATCGCATAACGGTTCTTCCGAAACAAAAAAGCATACGCCGGTGACATCCTCAATCTGTCCCAATGTCTTTACACATGATGCCCTCATTAATACCTCGGAAATCGGATCCAGCTGTCTGTACTGTTCGTTAAAATACAAAAGCACCTGTGAATTTGCTATTTCGTATCTGTCAAAAGTATCTTCTTTAATCGGCGCTTTGTATTCCATTTTTTCGGAAGAGGTTTTAAGCATGCCAATCACATCATTTGTCAAAGTCTCGGCTGAATCCGACGTTGGCAAATAATCCATAGCATAAAGCCCGTTTCCTTCGGCATTCAGATAATACAATTTGAACGAATCCGAAGAAGCGGTTACTTCTTTGTGACACCCCGACAAAACGAGCATCAGCACACATATGAAAATAATACTCAGTCTTTTCTTCATTATGCTCACCTTAACGTCTGCATCAGAGGAATCTTTACGGTAAATACAGTTCCCTGCCCGAGCGTACTTTCAAAAGTCAAACTTCCCTTATGCAACATAACCGCAGACTTTGCTATCGAAAGTCCCAGTCCTGTTCCTCCTATTTCGCGGGAATGCGATTTATCAACTCTGAAGAATCTTTCATATATCAAATCTCTATCTTCTTCCGGAATTCCGCATCCGGTATCTTCAACATCAATCGTAAAGAATTGATGATCCGCATCTATCGACACGGTCACCTTCCCTTGCGGTTTGTTATACTTAATTGCGTTTTCGACCAGATTGGTCAATATTTGTGACATTTTAACTTCGTCAACCTCTGCCGTTACGGGACGCAGGCTTACCAATGTAAGTTCCACATCAGCTTTTCTGGCAATTGGTCTCATACGTTTTAAGATTATCTCCGACAAAGCGTTTATATCCACTGATGTAATGTTTAAATCTGCAGTATCTTTATCAAGTTTGACCAAAGACAGCAGGTCATTGATTATCTTATCTTCACGTTCTATTTCGTTGGCAATGTCACCCATAAATTCCCTGTACAATTCGGCAGGGGCATTGGTATCGGCATTCAGTGAATCTGCCAATACCTTAACCGAAGTCAGCGGCGTTTTCAGTTCATGCGACACATCAGACACAAATTGTTTGCGACGCTCGTCCTGTAAACGCATCTTTGAAATCAGTTCATTAAAAGCCGTAGCTATATGTTCGGTTTCCAGATAGTCTCCCATTGACATATCTTCATATTCGAATCCGGCTTTCATATCTTTGATCTGTGACGAAATTTTATCGATAGGACGTATAAGCAGTCTCGACAGTACTACGGAAAAGCACAAAAGCACAATAAGCATTATTGCTTCCACGACTTTGGCCCTCTCCTCCAGGACTTCCAAGGTCACCTTAATGGTATCCGTAGAAGTCGATGCCAAAAGAACACCTATGATTACCTCATCGCCTTCATGTAATTCGTCTGTTTCATTCAAAGCGGTGATCGTATCAACTATCGGAACAGTTATTTCTATATACCCGTTGACCTCGTCGTAATTTGCGGTATTGGTCCCCAAAATGCACTTAACTATTTCATCGGAAACCATCGTCTTTCCCTGTGAAATACCATAAGTATCATTAAGGATTTTCAAATCTCTGTTGATAACCATAACTCGGCCGTTATACAGATTTGACACCAAATTCAGTTCGGAATTAATAACCTCATTGGTAGAATCAATCAGATAGTTATACGACAAAAGGTGCTTTGACAAAATATTCAATTGTGTCTGAACATCGGAAATGCGTACCTTGACCGCACGTTCTTCATATCCGTGAAGAACGCTTTTATAGACTATTAACGACGGGATTGCTCCCAAAATAAAAAAGATAACAAATAATCTAAGCTTTAAGCTTTTAAAAAACTTCAGTTTAGGCATAATAATACCCTACGCCCCATTTGGTGTGGACATACTCCGGTTCCGAAGGGTTTTCTTCGATTTTTTCACGAAGTCTCCTAACATGAACGTCAACAGTTCTCAAGTCTCCCGGGCAATCACTGTCCCAAAGCGTTTTAAGAAGGTCTTCCCTGCTATATACCTTATTGGAGTTATTCATAAAGAACTCCAAAAGTTCAAATTCCTTGGCTGTCAGATTAATCTCTTTTTCTTTAATAAATGCACGTTTGGAATCGGTGTAAAGTTTTATGTCCTTGCTTTCCAATACGGCCGACACCTCTTTATTATTTTGAAGTCGTCTCAATATGGCCTTAATTCGGGCTTTGACCTCAAGTATATTAAAGGGTTTAGTAATATAATCATCCGCTCCGAACTCAAGACCTTGTATCTTATCACTGTCATCATTTTTTGCCGTCAGCATGATTATCGGAACATTCGAAAATTCTCTGATTTTTTGGCAAACTTCAAATCCCGACATTCCGGGCAGCATTACATCAAGCAAAACCAAATCGAAACTGTTTTCGGAAACCAGACGCAATCCTTCAATTCCGTCATATGCGCTGGTTACTTCAACGCCGTCCTGCTCCAGTGAGAATCTGATTCCCTTTACTATTAATTTTTCATCATCAACTACCAGTATCTTACTCATATTCTACCTGACACATATGTCATTTTTGATTTTGTTGAAGCTTCCTTCTTTAATTCCTTCAACATTCATTATTTCTTCGACAGTCTGAAACGACCCATGTTCTTCTCTGTACGAAATAATGCACTTTGCTTTACTTTCCCCGATTCCGGATAGTGTGGTAAGGGCAGCAACATCGGCCGTATTAATATTTACCTTTGAATTGCCCGAATCTTCCTGAGTTTCGGAAGTAGCTCCCGGATCAAAGTTTTCGGCTTCTTCCGGGCAGGGAACATATATTTTCATTCCGTCCGTTGCCAAAGATGCCAAATTAAGCGCTTCCGGAAACGCATCTTCGGTTAATCCTCCGGCCTTAATAACGGCATCATTTACTCTTGATCCGTCATCCAGTACATAAACTCCCGGATTTTTCACGCAGCCGCATACATATACACATATTTGTGCTGTTGGAGTCGCCGATTCAACGGGATAGTAATCGGGTTTGTTGTTGACTTCTTCAGTCAATGACATCTCGGAAATCTCGCTTACGTCCGCTTCCTCAAACGTAATATCCTTTTCCTCGGAATTCGCATTTAGGACTGCTATACCTATAATCAGGCACACAACACCGACAAGAAATAAAGCTGCATATTTAATTTTATTCATATAACCTTCCTTTTCTTAAAAGAAGGCTCCAAAACGCATTGTTTACTCTTCAACCTCTTCGTCGAAATATTCTTCCTCTTCGGTTTCGACTACAGGTTCTTCTATATAATCAAGTATTTCAACATTGCCGGTCAGCTGATAATTCATCTGCTCGGCCAATTTCTTTAACGTATCATTAGGCGAAGCATCATCCCAGATTGTAGCCAAAGCAGCCTCCAGCTGAACCCAGAAATTGCTCAGTTCCATAATCTTGGGCATGGATATTGAATATTCGTATTCCTCGGCAAAAACAGCCAACGCACCATTCTCATATTCAACATTTTTGCATGTAGGTATTTTCCCGGCTCTGCTGTACAAAATATCCGAATATTCCGTCGTCATAAAGAAGGCAAAATCATTGGCCACATCTTTATGTTTGGAATAAGGATTAACCGCTACACAGTCCGTGATGGACAATGATCTGGTCCACAATTCTTCGCTCATATCGGGAATTACGAAAAATCCGTAATCGTACTGCATCGTGCCGTCAGCTACAGCATTTTCAAGGGTAGCCACAGCATCAGAGGTTGCAATCGTGAACACAATCTTTCCTTCGATAAAGTCACTGATGACCTGTTGGTAATCGCTTAAGGAAGTGTCTATCGAATAGAATTTGTTCAATGACTGATATGCGTTCAATGCAGTAATTGCATCAAGATTGTAAATATCAATCGAATTTTTATCCCAACCGGCTTCTCCTCCGAGATTAATCGCATCTCCTACGAAGAAATAATTATACAAAATATCATTTACATCCCAGGTGAAAATGGTCTGAACCTGTTCCGGCGCATCAAATCCGTCAGCCAGTTCATTTAACTGAGATATGGTTTCAGGCATGATTTCCAAAACTTTTTCATCGATTACTTCCTGTTCATACGGAAGAGGCGTAGGTGTCGGTGAAGCAGTCGGTAACGGCGAAGGCGACGGTGTCACTAGCGGAGTAGGTGTAGCTTGAGGATCCGGTGTCGGAGAGGCTGTAGGAACCGCGGTAGGGGTCGGCGTCGCAGTAGGCACCGGACTCGGTGTAACTACCGGTGTAGGAGAAGGTTCTATCAATCCCTCTTCAATAGCCTGCGCGATTTCGCGATCAATAGTCGATACCGCCATCTGTTCCAAATAATCTTCATTATATAAAAGTGTAGCAACCTCAAAATAAAGAGGATAAGCCAAATACATATCTTCGTATGTAACCGCATTATACGCTACCGATAAATATGCATCCTTAAAAGCACTTTCATCAGAATATTCTATCGGGCAGGAAAGCCCTGCAAGATAAGCTTTTGAAAGCTGGTCATTGGTTGTAATGAATAAGTCCGGCGCATCCTTTTCGATAGAAGCTGAATTAATCTGTTCAAAGAAACCGACGCCGTCTTTCAGTTCCGGAACTATTCTTGTTCCGTACTTTTCATTATATGTAGTTGCAGCTCCCTTTAAATAATTAGTCAGCGCATCATCCGTGTACCACAAATATACCGTTTCCTTATCATATTCGGAAACGATGTCTTCCGAAGCAGACTCCTTGGGCAACGCCATGGGAAGGTCCAGAAATGCGACCGCCAAAATAGCGACCGTAACCACAAAAACCGTAATAAAAGAAAATAACTTTTTATCCATAAAACCTCTGAATTCTCGGTTAATCCAAGAACATATAGTAAAACTTATTCTTCAATGCTCTTTTTCAAAATGGCAATCATATTATCTACATCCTCTTTTGAAATAACAAGCGGAGGAACGAATCTGATAATATTCGAGCCTGCATTAATCAATATCAGACCATTTTCCATAGCCTTATTGATAATCGGAGCTACAGGAACGGAAAATTCAAGTCCCTGCATCAATCCGAGGCCACGGTGATCCTTTATACATGAAAAAGAAGTCTTCAATTCTTCCAATTTTTCAAACAAATAATCTCCCACGATCTTTACGTTGTCAAGGACATTCAGTCTTTCGAATTCCGACAAAACAGCATTGGTAGCCGCTGCTGCCAACGGATTGCCGCCGTAAGTCGTGCCGTGATCTCCTGCCACCAAAGAGTGTTCGGCAACCTTTTTATTCATCATAAATGCGCCGCCGGGAACACCGCAGGTCAATCCCTTTGCGCTGGTAACTATATCAGGCGCAATACCATATTTCTGCCATGCGTACATGTAACCTGTACGTCCCATTCCGCATTGGATTTCATCAAGCACCAGCAAAATATCTTTTTCATCGCAAAGAGCTCTGACTTTGCTCAAAAACTCTTCTGTGGCGGGATATATTCCGCCTTCACCCTGAACCGTTTCCATAAAAATGGCACAGGTTTTGTCATTTACCAATTCTTTGATTGATTCAAAATCGTTCATTTTTGCAAACTTTACATGACCGATCATAGGTTCAAACGCTTCGCGATACTTGGGATTTCCCGTTACGGATAAAGCCCCCATGGTCCTGCCGTGAAAAGAATGTTCCAATGCAATAATTTCATGATCCGTGCAACCGTCTTTTAAATATGCATATTTTCTGGCCGCCTTAATGGCTCCTTCAATGGCTTCCGCACCGGAATTGGTAAAAAATACTCTGTCCATTCGTGCTGCCGAAAGGAGTTTTTTGGCACTTTCGATTGCAGGTACATTGTAATAATAGTTCGATGTATGGATTATCTTATCAATCTGAGATTTCAACGCTTCGGAATATACTTTATTCTGATATCCGAGTGCAAACACGGCTATTCCGGCGCAGAAATCAAGATATTTTTTGCCGTCCGTATCATAAAGATACACGCCCTCTCCTTTATCCAAAACAACCTGAAAACGGTTATACGTATGGAGCAGAACGCTTTCGGCCTCTTCTATATATTCATTCATATTCATTTTATCATTCCATCCTTATCTTCATCCTTGATGATTGCTGTTCCTATACCTTCATTGGTAAAGATTTCCAACAAAAGGCAGTGGGGTATACGTCCGTCAAGAATATGAACTCTGTTAACGCCGCACTTAATAGCCTGTGTGCAGTTATTAAGTTTGGGCAACATTCCTCCTCCGATAAAGCCTTCCGAAATTAAGTTATCGGCTTCGGAAGCAGTAATACGTGAAATAAAACTTGATTTATCATTAATGTCTTTATACAGGCCTTCAATATCCGTTAAAAATACAAGTTTGTCGGCGCCTACTGCTTTGGCAATGGCACAGGCAGCATCATCGGCATTAATATTATAGGTATCAAAATCATCCCCGAATCCTATAGGTGCCACAATAGGCAAAAAGTCTTTTTCAAGCATATCGTACAGAATTTTCGGATTGACTTCTTTAACATCGCCTACGAATCCGATATCCTGTCCGTCTGAATATTTCTTTGAAACATTAAGCAGCCCGCCGTCTTTTCCTGACAATCCGACAGCATTGACCCCCAATTCATTAACCATATTAACCAATCGCTTATTGACTTTATTCAGAACCATCTCGGCGATTTCCATTGTTTCGGCGTCGGTAACACGAAGCCCGTTAACAAACTGTGATTCTTTGCCAACCTTTTTAACCCACGAGCTGATTTCTTTTCCGCCGCCGTGAACTATAATAGGCTTAAATCCTACCAGTTTCAGCAAAACAACATCTTCAATAACGTTTTTCTGCAATTCCTCATTGCTCATTGCAGAGCCGCCATACTTAACCACAATTATTTTTCTGTTAAACTTTTGAATATAAGGAAGTGCTTCAATCAAGACTTCGGCTTTTTTCAATACTGCATCCATATCTTTATTCATGTCTTAGCTCCTGTAATCCGCATTTATTTTTACATAATCATAAGTCAAATCGCATCCCCAAGCAGTTGCGCTTTCATCACCCATTTTCACATCGACCAAAAATCTTACTGCTTTTTCGGATAAAAGTTTTGTAGCTTCTTCTTCGGAATAATCACAGCCGCTGCCGTCTTTGTATATCAACATGCTGCCGCTTTCGCCCTGATAATAAAGCTCCATGTTGTCAGGATCGAATTTGCCTCCGGAATATCCCAAAGCGCAAAGGATTCTGCCCCAGTTGGCATCATGTCCGAACACTGCTGCTTTTGTGAGGCTCGAACAGATAACGGACTTGGCCAAAATTCTGGCATTTTCTTTTGTATCTGCGTTGATAACCTTGCATTCTATAAGTGCATTGGCTCCTTCACCGTCTCCGGCCAGGCGCTTTGCCTGTGTTTCATTCACATAGTGAAGAGCTTCTTTAAAATCCTCGTATTCCTTGGTGCCTATTTTAATTACCGGATTCTGAGCCATTCCGTTAGCCAGCACCAAAAGAGTGTCATTGGTTGAAGTATCGCCGTCAACGGAAATCATATTAAATGTATCAACAACATCCTCTTTGACCAACTTGGTCAAGGCGTCTTTTTCAATTGCAGCATCTGTTGTGACATAGCTCAGCATTGTGCACATATTCGGATGAATCATTCCCGATCCCTTGCTCATTGCTCCTATGGTTACGGTCGTTCCTGCAATATCAACGGTCACCGCCAATTCCTTATTTACGGTATCCGTAGTCATAATAGCTTTGGAAGCATCCGTTCCTGCCTGTCTCTCTTTTGATTTATTGGAAACCAGCTTGGTAATTCCCTTCTTGATTCTGTCGATGGGGATTTGTGCTCCGATAACGCCTGTAGATCCCACCAAAACCGAATCGGCCGGAATATTCAAAGCTTCGCCGGCAGCTTTGGCCGTTTCCTCACAGTACATCATTCCTTCCTTACCCGTTCCTGCATTGGCTATTCCCGTATTAACGATTACTGCCTGAGCAAAGGGTGAATTCTCCACGATATTCATGTCCCACTTAACGGGAGCTGCCTTTACCAAATTCGAGGTGAACGCTCCGGCTGCTACGCAGGGTTTCTCCGAATATACAATGGCCATATCTTTCCTGTTTTCATATTTAATACCGGCTTCGATTCCGCATGCTTCAAAGCCTTTTGGAGCATTAACTCCTCCGTCAATAACTTTCATTTCTATCTCCTTCTATATTAAACGTTTAATCCTTTAGCCTCATCGCATCCCAACAGTATATTCATACACTGAATAGCTGCTCCCGATGCACCTTTACCCAAATTATCAAATCTGGATGTCAACAATATTCTGTCTTCGTTTCCTGTAACGAATATTTCCAAGCCATCCCAACCGGAACGATTATTGGCTCCGATAAATCCGTTGCTTTCGCTTTCCTTGCCGAAAGGATTAACATTAATAAAGCGTTCATTTTCATAGTACTTTGCAAACATTTCCCAAACCTGTTCGGGGCCCTTTACTCCGTTAAGCATATCTGCATAAAGCTGAACTGTAACAAACATTCCGGAATAATAATCATCAACCACAGGAGAAAAAAGCGGTGCCTTAGAAAGTCCCGAAATTTTCTGCATTTCCTTTAAATGCTTATGCTGCTGCGTTAACGCATACTCTCTGGGTGAATTGAATTCATCCGGTTTTTCATCGCCTTCATACACTGCTATGGCTTTTTTGCCGGCACCGGAATACCCGGAAAGTGCAAAAGAGCTGACCGGATAATCTTTGCTCATCAATCCCGAAGCAATCATGGGATGAACCAGACTGATAAAGCCGGTTGCATAACAACCCGGGACAGCAATTCTCTTTGAAGATTTAATCAGTCCTCTTTGATCCTTATTAAGTTCGGGAAAACCGTACGCCCAATCATCCAGGGTTCTGTGAGCAGTAGATGTATCGATAACAATCACATTTTCATTGTCAATCAGGCTGACCGATTCTCTTGACGCATCATCAGGCAGACATAAAAAGGTGATATCCGAAGAATTAATCAATCTCTTTCTTTCATCCCTGTCTTTTCTGAGTTCGGGATTGATTCTCAGAAGTTCGATGTCATCTCTTCCTTCGAATCGTTCATAGATTCTTAATCCCGTTGTACCTTCTTGTCCGTCGATAAATACTTTAGTTGCCATTTTTCAATCCTTCTTTCCGAACACTATCCGTTTTATTTTACTATTCCGCATCCTAAAACTCAATGCTTCTTATTTATATTGTTGTTTTGTTTATGTATACGCTCTCGCGGATGATATTACCTTTCTCAGACGGCTATTCGATCGCCATTTTGCTAAGAAACTTGCATCTTCGAAGGCGTTCGGTCGGCTTAATTGGCAATCCGTTGCCAACTAAGCCTAAAAATTCCATCCGGGAATTTTTCCCTACATTTAGTCAAGTTTCTAAGCAAAATGACAATCTCAAG
>JAZUFW010000057.1:0-31936 GCA_045640905.1 Lachnospiraceae bacterium | reverse complement strand
TTTTTGCTTCTTTGGTTTCTTTGGCAATTGTTTTTGGCTCTGCGGGAAAACCCGCCAAGGCAGTCGGAAAATTGTCTGCGATTTCCTGCATTAAAGGGCTGGGAGCCAATGAAGTACCGGGAGCCAATGAAAGAGTAACAGACGGTAAAAATTCAGACCGTAAACCGGCTACCGGATTATGCAGCAGCCTGGCGGAAAAGATATTCGGCTATGAAGGAACCATAGGGCTGATTAATTTAACGAGAAACAAGGCAGGATATAAAGCTTCTGTCAGAAGCCTGACGCTGGGGCTCATTCTTTTTATTATGCTCGGAGGACTGTCTTCACAGGCACAGAGCTTTACAGAATGGATGACTCCCGATTCAAAGGAAATGATGGTGAGTTATACTTCGGTGACTGATTACGAGATACTGCCTGACGGATCGGAAAAGGAATCCTACAGGGTTCCGATTTATTCCGATACATATAACGAAATCTGCGACAAACTTAATGAATTTGATGATAACGAGGTATACGGAATCGGTAACGACAGTGTTTCATATCGCGGTTTCATAGATGAACAATTTATTAGTGAAAAACTACATTCGGTTGACGGATTGGTTGACTCGGACGGATTTAGGAAGATATCAATAATATCTGCGGATGATGCGTTTTATGAAAAATTATGTGAGCGAGCCAATGCCCCGATAGGAAGCAATTTGCTTATCAATACTTTCGGATACAATGATCACGGTATAATGAAAACCTTCAAACCGTATGATGACAATACTGACACTGTTGTCATAATTGGTGATGAAGGAGAACAAACAGACCTTTATATCGGAGGAATTCTGACAGAGGAAGATATACCCGAAACGGGATTTAGCGAGGCTATTCCGGATTCAATACGTATTGTTGTTCCGGACGCACAGGCCAGATATTTTGACTGGTACAGCGCAACGCCTGATGAGGAAGGATTTAATAAGTATGCCAGAAGTATAATGGATGAATACTATCCGATTCTTACCGAGGATTCTTATGTTGAACAGGGTTATACCGTGCGAATCAGCCGTGTAGACAATATGGTGAAGGTGCTTAACATGGCTTTCGTGTTGGCGGAGTTTGTGATGTACGGATTTGTCATCCTGCTTATGTTTATCGGATTTACCAGCGTCATCAGTACGATGATAATAAACATAAGAATAAGAAGCAGGGAGTTTGCCGTTTTAAGAAGTGTTGGGATGACCGGAAAATCGCTTCGGAAAATGGTATATTGTGAGAGCCTGTTTTGCCTTTTGAAAGCAATTCTGCCCGGCTTGACATTTGGCCTGTTGATTCCCTGGGGAGTGAATTTGGCTATTCGACAGGCATTTCCCATTCTGTTTCATATTCCGTGGGGAAATATATTCTTTGGAATCCTTTTTGTGACAGTTGTGGTTATGTGTATTACATATGTTGAAATGGGAAGAGAAAAAGACAGAAACCTTATTGCCGAAATCAGAATGGATACGATGTAATCTGAGGCTTCGCGAATTCTTCGCGAAGCCGTTTTCTATTTTATATAAAAAATCTTTATTTTTTGTTAAAATAGTATGGAATAAATTCTTTATGCGAGAATGAGCAGTAACATTAAGTTAGAGGAAAATATGAACGAGAAAAAGAGTATTAAGAAAAAAATACTGCATTGGCTGTTCCTTGTTTTGATAGCCTGCGTGTTGGCACTTGCGGTGCTTTTCGTATTGATGCTTCCGATTATTAAGGGCGATGTCTATTACGATGAAAACGGAAGACATACCAAGGAAGAAACTACACATAATGTCCCCAAAATGTCGAAGAATATGGACCATGAACCGCCGACAAGCATACTTGTTGAATTGACGAATGAGGATATCTTTGAAAAGGGATATTATGAGTATTATTTTGATGTTTTCTCTTCGGGATATGTTCAGATTAGTTCGAAGAATGCTCCTGAATCCGGGATTGAGTGGAAAGTATATATTTCCGATATCGAACTTTCGGAAGAAGAAATATATGAGTTGGAAGGAACGGAGCCTGTCGCAATTAATAACGGAGAGACAGAAGCAGAAAGAGGTCAGTGGTTTTATATTCTGTGCAATATTAATTCCCAAACTTCCGAAGCACCGTCGAATTCAATGTTTGGTATGACTAGTATGCGCAGTTATGCGTAGATGGAGTTCACTTTTAAGGTGGTAATTATGATAATAAAATGTTTGATGGTCGGAATCGGTGGTTTTGTCGGTTCGATTCTAAGATACTTAATAAGCTTGATACCGGTAAACGAGAAGAATACTTTCCCGATAAAAACCCTTGTTACAAATGTTGTCGGTGCGTTCATTATCGGCCTTATCGTAGCGATTGCTTTGAAGAGACCGCAGATGGATCCCAAGACGGTGTTGCTTATCAAAACCGGTTTTTGCGGAGGGTTCACAACATTTTCTACGTTTGCGCTGGAGTCATCTGATTTAATCGGAAAAGGTCAGTGGGGAATTGCGGCAATATATATGATTTTGAGTGTGGTTTTATGTGTATTGGCTGTGATGCTGGCCGAAAAAATACTGATGTAATATATGTTAATGCTGCTATTAGTGCAGTAAAATAGCAACAGACAGCGAGCGAAAGGAACAACAGGATGAACATAACGGTATATCTGGGCGCAAATCGCGGAAACAGCGACCGATTTACGGATGCAATAGAAGAATTGGGAGCCTTTATCGGAAAACGCGGAAACACTTTGGTTTACGGCGGATCAAAGGCGGGACTTATGGGCATTATTGCAGATAGTGTACTTAATTCTGGGGGCAAGGTTATCGGTGTAGAACCACAGATGTTTATTGATGCGGAACTTCAGCATGATGGCATTACGGAACTTATAGTAACGAAGGATATGCCGGAACGAAAAGCAAAAATGATTGAACTGGGGGATGCGTTTGTAGCATTTCCGGGAGGAACGGGAACTCTTGAAGAAATTTCCGAAATAATGTCTATGGTTTCTCTAAAACTGATGGATGCACCTTGCATTTTGTACAATCTTGACGGCTATTACAATGGACTTAAGGAACTCTTAAATACCATGAAGATTAACGGATTGTCATCGGATGAGAGACAAAAGGGTATTTATTTTGTGGAGAATGTTTACGAAATTGAGAAGATTTTGAATGATTTATAAATATACGATGAAAGGAAAGACATGAATAAGTCGTTAAAAATTTTTGGAATGATGATAATTCCTCTTTTTTGTACCATGAGCCTTATGGCATGCCATGGCGGAAATAATGGTGAAAAAGCTTCCATAACGATTCTTGAAACCAGCGATATTCACGGTGTGCTCATGAATCATGATTATGCAACGGATGAAGTCGTTGACAGAGGCCTTGTTCAGTGTGCCACCGTAATAAACGAAGAAAGGGCCATCGATCCCAATCTTTTATATGTTGATTGTGGGGATATTGTTCAAGGCAACATGGTATCCGAGTTCAGGGAAGAAGCAATTCATCCGGCAGTCTCCGCCTTAAATTATTTGAAGTGTGACGTGTGGGAATTGGGAAACCATGAGTTCAATTTCGAATTTGATTCTTTGGTTCGGAATATTGATTCGTTTAATGGTGACGTAATATCTGCCAACATTTATAAGGCAGACGGAACCAGATTTGTTAAGCCGTATACCTTCAAAGAGGTTAACGGCATAAAGGTTGCTGTTTTCGGGATTCTGCCGCCGCACATAAATATATGGGAAACAGACGCATCACACTATAATGGCGATATGACATTTGCTGTGCCGATGGAAGAGGTGGGAAATGTCCTTGATGAGATAGAAAAAGAAAATCCCGATGTTGTTATCGGACTTTGCCATTATGGAGAAGAGGGCGAGTTTGAACAGGAGGGCGTTGGAGGAATGCGTCAAGTGGCTGCTCAATATGCAGACAGAGTCGATGCGTTTCTTATCGGACATGAGCATTCGGTATTGACCGAATACTTTGTAGACGGAGAATGGACCAATGAGTATTCGAATAATGCGAAAACCGTTCTTCTTGAAACCGGAACAGAGGGAGCTTATGTCGGAAAACTGAAGATTGAACTAGTAAGAGAAGACGGAGGCTGGGCCGTTACCGATAAATCTATTGAGAACATTCCGACTGCCGGCAAAAAAGCGGATGAAGGATTGGTAAGCCTGCTTAGTGACGTTCATGAAAGAAGCATAGATATGGCGAACACTCCTGTCGGAACAATTACAGATAATTTCCATGATGAACTTTATGCGCTTCCGGGAATTCCGTCGGAAGTCATCGTAGACGGCCCGATACTTGACCTTATTCATACGGTTCAGTTGGACAATACCGGCGCCGATGTTTCGTGTGCATCACTTTTTGTTCCGGACGCCAATCTGCTTGCGGGAGATTTCCTTCTGAAAGACGGTGTTAAGATTTATAAATTTGATAATACTCTGATGGTTGTAAAGGTTACGGGAAAGCAATTAAAAGACATTATGGAGTATGCTGCCGGTGACTATTTTGTACAATATAAGGATGGTGATGCTTCAATAGCCGTTAAGGATGATTATGAGTTATATAATTATGATACATATCAAGGGATAAACTATGAAATTGATGTTTCGCAACCCGAAGGCGAGAGAATCAAGAATATTATTTTTGAGGGAGATGCTCTTTCGGACGATCGGGAATTGCGTTTGGCATTGAATAATTACAGATTCGGACAGTTATGCGCAGTCGGATTGATTAATAAAGAAGACTGTGTATATGATTCGGGTGCAACTGAAGATAATGGCAAAATTCGGGAGATGATATCGCAATATGTAAAAGAAAATCAGGTTATCAGCCCCGTGTGCGATAGTAATTTCAAAATAGTGGGATGCCCGGATTTTGCATTGGGAAGATAGAAAATAGTTACCAAAATCCGCAGAAAGGATTAAAATAATAAAATAATCATTTTTTCGGTTTGAAATAAAGAAGGACTGTTATGAAAAATGAATTGAAAATAAAACTGCACGAGAATTCCGTACGAAGAATTTTAATAGGGGTGTTTTGCGCCTTTATCGGAATCTGTATGGCGATGGTAATGTTTTTTGCATACGACCCGAGTCAAAACAGTTCGGGAGCCGTCAGCAGCCTCAGCATGGACATTATCTGTGTGATTATTCTCTTTATTTTGATAGGCAGTTTTGCCTTCGGAGACTATGTGACCAATAAAACCACCTGGGTGTTTTCTGCCTTGATAGTCGCCACCATATGGGCGTTGTTTTTGGACTTTTTGAATTGGGCATTTGACGGCGAACTGGCTTTTGGGCAAATGACGTTTTGGTATACCGTGGGATCTTTATGCATGGGCTCTATTCTTGCCTGCATCTTTTCACTGTATTTGTACAGATACATGGAAGAAACCCACAGTTTCACAAAAATGCGAAAGATTTCATATGTTTGTGCGACCATAAACCTTGTTTCATTTGTTCTGACATTTGTGTTGGCACTTACGGGGACTGCGTTTAAGTTTGTCGAAGGACATTATGAGACCGGAGTTTTGTATGATTTTGTTACTGCATTACCGATTTTGACGCTTTTATGCATGACGGGATACGTTATTTTTCACATTAAAACTATTGGACTTCATGATGTGCTGGCTGTTGCGGGATACATTGGATTTATGATAGCCGGAGCTTTGATAGAGGCTGAAAACAGTATCGGAACCACATATGTGTCTGTAGCAATTGCCGATATTTATATTTTCGTTATGCTTCAAAACGAGATTATCGCCAAGGAAAAGAGAAACGTTCAGGAATGGATGATCAGATCCAATACGGATGAACTGACCGGATTTTATAACAGACATGCATATGAAACGGATATTGATAATCTTGAAAGCAATCGTGATATGATAAGTGACGATTTTGTTTTCGTCTCTGCCGATGTGAATTCCTTAAAGGCAGTTAATGATTCGCACGGACATAATGCCGGAGATGAATTATTGATAGGCGCTTCACAATGCCTTGATAAATGTTTCGGCGCGTATGGTAAGCTTTACAGAATCGGCGGAGATGAGTTTATCGTCATAATTCATGCTAATGAGGATGATCTTCGTAAGATGCAAAATGATTTGAATGAATTGACGCAAAAATGGAGCGGAAAGTACGTTCAAACATTAACTTTATCATGCGGATATGTGACAGGAAAAGAAAGCGAGGGTATGTCGGTAAGGCAGATGGCATCGTTGGCAGATCGCAGAATGTATGAAGCCAAGGGCGAGTATTACAGGCAAGCCGGTATTGAGCGAAGAAAGCAATAAACTATTTCAATATTCGATGTGGGTTGCATAGATTCGCTTTTGTTTATTTAATGTTGATAATTATATTTTATGGCGCAGGAATCTCTTCCTGCGCCATTGTCAATTATCCGTGAAAGAAATCGGAAGAATTCTGAAAAATCCTGCTTGACCAAATGTGTTTTTTATAGTAAAACGTTTTACAAGAACGTTTTACTAAATCGTGGGTTTTTGTATCTAGAAGTTATTTCAAAATTAGCAAACAGACATGGGAGGGATTGTTTTGAAAATCCGTAAGGAAATAGGTGAGAACATTTCACCTAATATGATAGGTCTCTTTTTTGAAGATATTAATTTCGCAGCCGATGGGGGATTGCATGCGGAATTAATCGAAAATCGTTCTTTTGAAGCTAAGGAAGCTTTTGGTAAGCCCGGCAATTTTTATATGTTGGATGATTTTGGTTATGCGTGGAGCCCGATTGAATCCGAGGGCGAAAAGCCGGAAATGAAGTATGTTACCGGCACACCTTTGTCACCTGTTAATCCGCACTATTTGAGAGTGGTAGCGGGAAAACCGGGACAGGGATTCAGAAACAAGTCATATGACGGAATATCTTTGAACGCAGGCAGAACCATAAATGTTTCTTTCTACGCCAGAATCGTTGATTATTCCGGCAGCATTAAGGTGGTTTTGTCTGAAGGAAATAAAGTAGTTTCATCTGCCGACGTCCAATTGAAGACCATGGTTCCCTTCGAACCTTTTTCCGATGTTACCATTCCCTGCGATGTGGATTGGGACGGAAAGAAGAACGAAATACTCGAACTTAAAAAACTTGGAAATGATAAGCTGCAATATGTTTGTGAATTTGTAAAATACGAAGTCAGTATTCCCGTTACGTGTGATGTTAATGGGGCTACGTTAGGCTTTATACTTGATAATCCCGGCATTGTTGAGTTTGACTTTATATCAGCCATCCCGGATGATGCCGTTGCGGGCGTGTTCCGTAAGGATATTTTTGATGCCTTGAAGGCAATCAATCCGGGTTTCATACGTTTCCCCGGAGGCTGTATTGTTGAAGGAATGAGTCTGGATAACAGATATTATTGGAAACAGACCGTCGGTGAAAAGATTAATCGAAGGTATATTCAGAATCTTTGGGCCTTCAATGATGACAGAAATGCACCTTCTTTTGATGTTCAGAGACCTGACAGTCATTACGGACAGTCGTACGGTATAGGTTTTTATGAATTTTTCCTGCTTTGCGAACTGTTGGGCGCCAAACCGTTGCCGGTACTCAGCATTGGTGTAGCCTGTCAGTTTAGATCTACTCAGCTGACGGATATTGAAAGCGAAGAATTTGATGAATACGTGCAGGATGCTGTTGACCTTATTGAGTTTGCTAACGGTGACGTTACAACCAAATGGGGCGCGCTGAGAGCAAAAATGGGACATCCGGAAAGCTTTAATCTCGATATGATTGCCGTCGGAAACGAGCAGTGGGAGACTGATGCAATTAATCTGTATGAGAGAAACCGCAGATTTGAAAAGGCTATTCATGAATCGTATCCCGGATTCAGAATAATAGGTTCCGTTGGTCCTGATGTTGATATTGTTACAAATGATCAATCGTGGACATTTTATCGTGAGGGCAAAAAGGATAATCCCGATTTTTGCTATGCGGTTGATGAACACTATTATAAGAGTCCCGAATGGATGTATGATCATGTGACTTTGTATGATAACTATCCGAGAGATATATATGTTTTTGCGGGTGAATATGCCACACATACAAAAGAACGCGCTAACAATATGGAGTCGGCGCTGGCTGAAGCCGCATTGATGACGGGACTTGAGAAAAATGCCGGAGTAGTTAAGCTGGCTTCATATGCACCGCTCTTTAACAGAATAGGGCACAGTCAATGGAAGCCTGATATGATTTGGTTTGATGCAAAACAGGTTTATCTGACACCGGATTATTATGTACAGAAACTGTATTCCAACAATATGGGATCGCATACACTGGTGATGGGAGAGGATGCACTTTCGTTACGCGACAAGGGAATCTATCTGTCGTTATCGGAAACAGATGACGGAAAAATCATAATCAAGGCCGTTAATACGACGGATGCCGACTTTGATTTGCCGCTTGAAGATGCGGAAGGCGCCGGCATCAACAAAGAAGCCGCCGTAAGCGTTTTGCATAGCACCGGTTCGGCTCAAAACGATATGCCTGAACCTTGCGTTGTATCGGAAAGTACCGAAAACATAAACGGACAGATACTTTTGCGGGCAAAGAGCTTCACGGTTGCTGTTTTATAAAATTGATACAAATTCTTATCATAAATCCCCGACCAAAGTCGGGGATTTTTTGTTGCATTTTACCAAAAAAATACATGTAAAAATGTTAAATATTAACCAAATTGCTTTAGAAAATCGTTTTCTTATTGACGTTGCCCTCGGATTGGAATATATTTTAGTAAAACGATTTAATAAAACGATTTACATAATATTTACGTTCAAGTGAAGAAAGGATATATGGTATGACAAAAAACAGAAAAAAGCTGAATTCATACAAAGAATTCTTATATATCCTGCCGTTCATATTGCTTGTAGCACTTTTTTCTTACTACCCGTTGTATGGATGGATATATGCCTTTTTTGATTACAAACCGCCGTTCCCGCTTTCTTGGGATAAGTTCGTTGGACTGAAGTGGTTTAAATCAATGGTTGAAAACAGAACAAAGATTAAAAACCTTTTGGAAGTTTTGAGAAATACATTTGCAATGAGCGGAATCAGCCTTTTCTTCTCATGGTTCCCGATGATCTTTGCAGTATTTCTTAACGAAATAAAGTGTAAGCCGTTCAGAAAGTTCGTACAGACTGTTACAACACTTCCTAACTTCATCAGCTGGGTTTTGGTTTATTCGATAGCATTCTGTATTTTCAATTCAACCGGTCCCGTTAGTTCGTTGGGACAGCAGTGGGGATTACTCAGCCAGCCGGTTAACTTCTTACAGTCCGGTGATCATATCTGGTTTAAGATGTGGCTATGGCTCACATGGAAGAACGCAGGTTGGGCGGCAATTATGTATTTGGCAGCAATCAGCGGAATCGACGATGAATTGATTGAAGCAGCCAAGGTTGACGGAGCTTCGCGAATGCAGGTTATTCGTCATATAACGTTACCGAGTTTGCTTCCTACGTATTTCGTATTGGTAATGCTTAATCTCGCAAGTTTCCTTTCAAACGGAATGGAACAGTACTACATGTTCGCCAATTCGTTTAACAAGGATTACATTCAGGTTCTTGACCTTTATGTATATAACCTGGCAATGGGTTCCGGCGGATATTCGCTTTCGGTTGCCATCAGTATTTTAAAGAGTGTAGTCAGTATTGTTCTCCTCGTCCTGGCAAATAAGTTTTCTAAACTTGTCAGGGGTGAAGGATTCATTTAAGGAGGAGAAGCATTATGGCAAAAGTAAAAAAACACAGAATGAAGGTTTCGTTCGGTGACCGTGTCATCAGCGTTATTACCTACTTCATTTACTCAATATTCGCTTTTGTATGTCTCTATCCGTTTTATTACATAGCGATTAACTCAATCAGTAATAACGATTTGTCACAGCGCGGTAAGGTTATTCTCTATCCGTTGGAAATGCATTTTACAAACTATGCACAGATTTTCCAGTTGAACGGCCTGTTAACAGCTGCCAAGGTTTCAGTCGAAAGAACAGTAATAGGTACGTTCTTTACGGTTGTGGTTGCAGCTTTCCTCGGATATATGTTCACGCGTGAAACACTGTGGAAGAGAAAACTGTGGTACAGATTCGTTGTTGCAACAATGTATTTTAACGCGGGGGTTATTCCGTGGTACATTACAATGTCGAACCTCGGTTTGAAGAACAATTTCTGGGTATACATTTTCCCTGTTGCTGTTCAGCCGTTCTACATTATCCTTTGTAAGACTTATGTAGAATCGGTTCCGAAGGAATTGCAGGAAGCTGCAGAAATTGACGGTGCCGGAACGTTAAAGATTTTCTTTTCGATTATCATTCCGGTAATAAAGCCTATTTTGGCAACCATAGCGATTTTCGCAGCGGTTGCTCAGTGGAACAGTTTCCAGGATACATTGCTTCTTGTTACGGATGATTCACTTTTGACACTTCAGTTTACATTGTACAGATATATTCAGTCTGCAAGTTCATTGAAGTCGTTGATTTCAAGTTCAGGTAATGCAGCATCAATTGCTCAGACACTTGCAACTACTCAGAACCAGACGTCGGTTCGTATGACCGTAACGATGATAGTTGTTATTCCCATTATGCTGGTATATCCATTCTTCCAGCGTTACTTTACAAAGGGCATCATGATAGGTGCTGTCAAAGGTTGATTATCTGCTCACAGTAAAGAGCTGATGATAGATTGCAAATTCAAATGCGCAAAAGCGCAGAAAGGGAGGCAAAATGAAAAAAAGAATAGTTTCCCTGTTACTTACTACTGCTATGGTTGTTACATTATTAGCAGGTTGCGGTGGTAAGGATACAGGCGCAGGCACCACTGCTGCTTCTACAACAGACGGTGGAACAACAACTCAGGCAGCCGGCGACGCAGGAACAGCTGCAGCAGACGGCGAAACAATGGTTATCGACAACTTCAACGTTGCTGCTAACTACCAGGGTATTCAGCCCGGATGGTTCGGAAAGATTATAAAGGACAAGTTTAACATTGAAATCAATGTTATCGCTCCTCAGGTTGGTGGAGATGCTCTTTATCAGACACGTGCAGCAGAAGGTAACCTTGGCGATCTTCTTATCTTAGAGAAGAACCAGTGGCAGGATTGTATTGAAACAGGCCTTATTAAGGATATTTCCGACAAGGTATATGCAGGAAATCTTGCTCCTTTCAAGCCCCAGATTGATAACCTCAACGGAGCTTATGACGGAAAGATTTACGGTATTCCTACAGAAATGATGGATACATCACCTACATCTGTTTCAGCAGAAGATATTTATTCTTCTCCTCGTATCAGATGGGATCTCTACAACGCAGTAGGCGCTCCCGAAATCAAAGACCTTGACGGACTTATTGATGTTCTTAAAGCTATGATGGATTACGCTCCTACAAATGATGCAGGAGATCCTTGTTACGGAATGTCATTGTGGCCCGACTGGGACGGCGGCGACCAGATGCTTGGTATCGCTAACGTTGTTCAGTTGACAACATGGTACGGCGAAAAGATTAAGCAGTCACTTATTCTTAAGCCCGACGGAACATTTATTCCTCTTACAGATAAGGACGGTTCTTACTATAAGATCCTTAAGTTCTTAAATCATGCACAGTTAGCAGGAATCGTTGACCCTGATTCACCTACTCAGAACTGGGATTCTGCATGCGCTAAGATGGGTGCAGGTCAGGTTTACCTTGAGTGGTATTCATGGCAGGTAGGTTTCTGGAGTGTTGGCCATATGCAGGATGGTAAGGCTCACAGAGTTATTCCTATCACAGATCAGATTTATTACGCAGACGCAGATGCATACTATGGTTCAGGCCGTGTATGGGCTATCGGTGCCGGTGTTGATGATGCTAAGTATGAAAAGATTATGGAATTCATCGAGTGGTATACATCTCCCGAAGGACTTATGTTACAGCATGACGGTCTTGAAGGATTCAACTACTACAAGGGTGATGACGGAAGACTTTATACTATGAACGAAGATGCACTTGCTGCTAACACAAACGTTCCCGATGAATTCGGCGGCGGCGGTTACAGCGATGGATTTAACAAGCTTAATCAGTGGATTATCGGTTCTAACGCTACTAACCCTCTTACAGGTGAGCCTTATGCTACATCTTTGTGGTCTACATACAAAGAAGCTAATGATACTCAGATGGTTAAGGATTGGAGAGCAATGTTCGATGCAGAAACACCTGTTGACTACATGATCAAGAATAACAAGATCGTTATTTCTCCTAACATCTCTGTACCTCTTGCTTCAGACAGTGCTGATATTCAGGTTATTCGTAACCAGTGTAACCAGTGCGTAATCGATGCTTCTTGGAACATGATTTACGCTGCTGATGATGCTGAATTCGATGCTATGTGGGATGAAATGACCGCAGATCTTGACGGACTTGGATTCCAGGATTTGATGGCATGGGATAAGGATGTTTATACTGTTGAACTTGAAGCTAAGAACGCAGTTAAATAATCACGGCATTTGCTAATGATTTATGGCCCCTGCCGGAGTATTCCGGCAGGGGCATTTTATAAACAACACTATCCATAAAAGAGAATATATTGTAGGTATTAAAAAGTGATTACGGTTAAAGAAATTGCTAAAATGTGCGATGTTTCGCCAAGTACCGTTTCAAATATATTAAACGGCAAAACGAACATGACGGCCGAAACCAGGGAAAAGGTGCTCGCCTGCATCGAAGAGACAGGCTACAGGCCCAATTATTTCGCACAGGGAATGCGAAGACAAAACAATAAGACGATATGTATTATTGCCGAAGAAATATGTCAGTTCTCATCTCCGAGAATAGTTGAATCCATAATGATGTATTGTGAAAAGCACGGATACAGAACTATTTTTATCAACCTCGGAATGTACAACAAGTGGGACAATTCGGGAGTACGTGTCGGATCTGCAAAGTTAATAGAAGAGAACACCACACCTGCTTTTTTAGAGGCTCAGGCCATCAGAGCAGACGGAGTTATTTTCGTTGCCGCCCACGGCAGAGAACTTAATGTTGTTCCCGAAAATTATGACATTCCTGTCATTTATGCATATGCGTATTCGAAGGACAACAAATATAAATCAATACTTATTGATGAACAGCAGGGTGGAGAAACGGTGGTAGATTACCTGTTTGACAACGGTCATAAGAAAATAGGTATTATCGCCGGAAGTGCTGACAGCTACCACACAATAGAACGTTTGAACGGTGTTAAGAATGCCTTTAATCAAAAAGGTATTAAGTTTGACGATAAATTGGTTGAATACGGTGACTGGCAGAGAAAAAGCGGATATGATGCCGCAAAGAAATTATTAAAAAAGAATGTTACGGCTATCTGGGCCATGAATGATATTATGGCTTTGGGTGCGTATGACTATATAAGAGAACAGAATCTTGAAATCAATAAGGATGTTTCGATAATCGGGTTTGATGACAGAGAAATAGCATCGTATGCTTATCCGCCGCTTACTACGGTAGCCATTAATTTGGACGACATCGGTGTTTTGGCGGCTCAAATGATAATTGACGCGGTTGAAAACCCTGATAACGAAAACAATATTGTTTCGGAACCTGTTAAAATCGGTTGCAACTTTGTAAAAAGGCAATCGGTAGCAAAAATTGTGTAGAATTGTAATCGAGTAGGCATTTGCCTGCTCGATTTGTTGCATTAGGACAAATATAACAAAGAAAAGGATAATCGGTATGTTAACGGCAATTAAGGCACCTTCAACAAAAATAACCAAAGTAGAAGAAAAAGATGACGGACTGTATCTTTATTCGGAGTATCAGACAATGAGATTGTCCGTAAAGACGGATAAAATAGTCAGAGTCATGGTTACCAAGGATAAATTTGACGAGTTAAATAAACCCGGAGTTATCTATACGGCGAATATAAAGGCAGATTATACGGAAAATGACAATGAAGTTATTTTGAATACCGGGAAAATGACGGTATCGGTTAATAGGATTACAGGATTACTTTCTTTTTATGATGGGGACGGTTCACTCCTTTTTAATGAGAGGAAAGCTGTGACGTTTGAAAAATATCCGACATATCTGCTTAACGGAAACAAACAGGTAACCGAGAGGGTTCATACTCCGGACGGAGAAAAAACAATCATTAAAGAAGCCGAAAAAGTATATAACGGAGATTCATATCATATTCACTGGTTCCCGAAGTTTTCAAATGAAGCATTGTACGGACTCGGACAGCATGAGGAAGGCTACGGTTCATTAAGAGGCAAGACACTTTATATCCACCAGGGGAATCGGAAGATAGCCGTACCGCTATTGACATCGACAAAAGGCTACGGATTGCTGCTTGATACGTACAGTCCGCTTATTTTTAATGACAGTGTTGAAGAGAACTATATATATAACGAATCGGCCAAAGAGTGGGATTACTATTTCCTTTGCGGTAATAATATGGATGATGTAATCGGATGTTACAGACTTCTGACCGGAAAGGCAGCCATGCTGCCCAAATGGGCATACGGCTATATTCAGTCGAAGGAACGATATGAAACAGCCCGCGATATTATTGATTGCGTAAAAGAGTCACGCAACAGGAATTTGGGAATGGATTGCATAGTCCTTGACTGGATTTCATGGGAAGAAGGAAAGTGGGGACAGAAAACCTTTGACAGATCAAGGTTTGAAGATCCTAAGGCAATGATAGACGAGCTTCACAAAGATAATGTTCATTTTATGATTTCGGTATGGCCTACTACGGATGCTTCCTGCAAAAATCATGCAGAGTTTGCGGATAAGAATCTGTTGCTTCCGGCGTCCGATTTGTATAATCCGTTCGTAAAAGAAGGCAGAGAAACGTATTGGAATCAGATTAAAGAAGAGATATTGCCTGCGGGAACGGATGCATTTTGGTGCGACAGCGCCGAACCCATTACGCCGGAGTGGAGCATGCGCTCAAGACCGGAACCGTCGAGATTGTTCGGAGAGTACATAAGAGAAAGCGGACTGAGAATGTCCGATGAAATGTCTGATGCTTACGGCCTCTTCCATGCCATGGGCATATACGAAGGCCAGAGAAAAGATGAGCCTTCAAAACGAGTATGCAATTTGACCAGAAGTATTTACACGGGCGGACAAAGGTATGGAACGATAATGTGGTCCGGAGACATTTCGGCAAGTTTTGATACCATGCGCAAGCAGATAGGCGCGGGGTTGAATTTCTGCGCATCGGGAATGCCGTATTGGACTATAGATGTAGGTGCCTTTTTTGTAAAGAACGGAGACTACTGGTATTGGAACGGCGATTTTGATGACGCGGAAAAAGATTTGGGATATAAGGAACTGTATGTAAGATGGTATCAGTGGGCATGTTTTTTGCCTGTTTTCAGGTGCCACGGTACGGATTGCAATCGTGAATTGTGGGCATTCGGAGATGAGGGTGATATTTTCTACGATGCATTGGTCAAAACCAACAGGTTACGTTATGAATTGATGCCGTATATTTATTCGGAAGCAGGCAAAGTATATCTGGAGGATGGCTCGTTAATCAGAAATTTGGCTTTCCTGTATCCGAATGACCAAAAGGTGTGGGATATAACGGATCAGTATATGTTTGGACCGTCACTTATGGTTTGTCCCGTTACCGAACCGATTTTGTACGGACCGGAAAGTACTCCGCTTAATATTGATAATCCCGAAAAGACAGTATATCTGCCTGCCGGAAATGACTGGTATGATTTTTATTCGGGCCAAAAGTTTGAGGGCGGACAATATATTACGGTTCCGCTGTCTATCGATCGCATTCCTGTTTTCGTTAAGGAAGGAAGCATTATTCCGATGAACGATTTTGCACTGTCTGTGAGCGAGCAGGGGGATGAGTATAAGTATAGGATATTCTCGGAAAAAGAGTGCGAATATGTCATGTACACGGATGCCGGAGACGGATATGGTTACGAAAACGGTGAGTACACATTAAAGACATTAAATTCTGCATATTTGAATTGATTAGGATATAATATTACCAATACTGATGTATATAGGAGGTAAGAAACATGGCGTGGTATGATGAGGCTGTTTTTTATCATATATATCCGCTTGGACTGCTTGGAGCTCCGAAAAAGAACACATATGAAGGCGTCGAACATCGATTGAAGAAGCTTGATCCCTGGATAAAGCATATCAAAAAAATAGGATGTAACGCTTTGTACATCGGACCTTTGTTTGAATCGGTCGGACATGGATATGAAACTACCGATTACAAAAAGCTTGATTGTCGACTCGGAGATAATGCCGATTTAAAGAAGTTTGTTCAAAAATGCCACAAGGACGGAATAAAAGTAATTTTTGACGGAGTTTTTAATCATACGGGACGTGATTTTTTTGCCTTTAAGGACATTATCGAAAAGAGAGAGAATTCGGAATACAAAGACTGGTATTGTAACGTCAATTTCGGAGGCAACAACGAGTATAACGATGGCTTTTCGTATGAGAACTGGGGCGGATATAATCTGCTGGTTAAGCTTAATCAAAAGAATCCCGCGGTGATTTCCTACATCTGTGATGTGATCCGATTCTGGGTGTCAGAGTTTGATATTGACGGAATACGACTTGATGCTGCGGATGTTCTTGATTTTGATTTTATGAAAAATCTGAGAAGAACAGCAGATGAAGTTAAGCCTGATTTTTGGCTCATGGGTGAAGTTATTCACGGAGATTATTCTAAATGGGTGAACGACCAAACTTTGTCATCAGTCACCAATTATGTGTTGCATAAGGCTCTATATTCCGGACATAATGATCATAATTATTATGAAATAGCGCATACGGTACGAAGATTAAACGATCAGTTTGGCAACGGATGCGGAGTTAACCTCTATAATTTTACGGATAATCACGATGTTGAGAGAATAGTCAATAAGTTGAATAACCGTGCAAATTATTTGCCCGTACATATTTTGGAATATACTTTGCAGGGAGTTCCGTCAATTTACTACGGCTCGGAATTTGGTATTGAGGGTAAAAAGGAGCAGTTTTCGGATGATTCATTAAGGCCTGCAATTGATTTGAACGATTATGCGAATGCATATGAGGATAATCCTTATACGAGGATTATCGTATCGCTCGGTAAAATCCGGCAGAGTGTGCCGGCCCTTTCATACGGAAATTACGAAGGAAAACTCTTGACCAACAGGCAGTATGTTTTCACCAGAAATGTTGACGATATGTCGGTTATCGTTGCGGTAAACAACGATGAAAACACATGCAATGTTGATGTGAACGGTTTGCGCGACGGAAAATACAACGGCTTATTAAGCGGTAAAGAGATTACGGTGTCATATTCACACGCTTCAATGGAAATAGCTGCAAACAGCGGCGAGATTTATGTCCTTTCGGGGGGCGCAAAGATTAACGATGTACGAATTGAGGATGCGAAAATCAAAGAACCGGAGATTAAAAAGGAAGAAGTAAAGCCGGTTAATCAGCCGGTGACAGAGAGCGTAAAGAATCCGACCAAAGCTATAGAGCCCAAGAAAAAGGTTAATACGGCATCAGACTTTTTAAGTGCAAAGGATAAATATAATCTTGATGAGAAGTACGCTGCCTATGATACGGCGCTGATAGATCAAAGACGCGATTACGACAATATGTGCATTGAGGAATTACAGGTAGCCATACTTGAAAAAATGGCACATAATGGGAATGTCGATGCGCAAATGATAAAGACAGTCATGGATAACGTATATCCTGACTCACTCAAAAATTGGGTACGAAGTTTCAGATAGAGAAAAGGAGAAGATGAGAATGAACAGTGATATGCAAAAAGTATATGAATTTATTAAAAGATGCGGAGTATATTATCTGGCAACCGTAGATAACGATCAGCCCAGAGTACGTCCTTTCGGAACAATAGCAATGTTTGAGGATAAGCTCTACATACAGACCGGCAAAAAGAAGGACTGTTCAAAGCAGATTCAGGCAAACCCCAAAGCAGAAATTTGCTGTATGGAGGGTGATACATGGCTACGTCTTTCCGGAAGACTTGTAAGAGATGAAAGACGCGAAGCAAAAAAGCATATGCTTGACGAATATCCCAACCTTCGCGGAATGTATTCCGAGGATGATGACAATACGGAAGTTTTGTATTTTGAGGATGCAGAGGCTGTCTTTTCAAGTTTCGTGAAGGCCCCTGAGCGATATAAATTTTAAAGGCTATATGACGCGAGTAAGTCGCCACAGGTTATCATTGGAATTGTAGAACAATTCGATCTCCTTGATGCTGTTAAGGACCTGTATTTTGCAGATGAAAGACCAGGTGTGGCTGTGGACTATTGTACCGTAAGGGGAGACATACCGACCTTTGGAGGTTAACTCTTTATATCCCTTAATATTAAATGTTTGCATGATACCGTCTTCGTCTTCAAGGCGGATCCTTAAGGGAATGATGTCGCCTTCTTTGGTATGCTGGCAGATGACATCTATGAAATTGTGCAAATCACACGTAACGCCCACAAATACTCCTCCACGAACAATGTAAAATCATTATAACAGAACATGTGTTCGAAATAAAGAGCAAAATTAAAATTTCACGAAGTTGTTTATGTTTGCTCTCAGTGGTACTATGTTAGTGGGCTTTTTAATACTTGAGAACTACATTCGGAGGTAAATTTACATATTATGAATAATGAATATATCATTGCAACGGCATCTACATGTGATTTGACCAGGGAGTATCTTGATGAGCACAAAATCCCTTTTATCAGTTATACCTATACTATAGGTGATGAATTGTTTGAGGATGACTGCAAAGAAGAGACCAGACAGAGCGTGTATCGTAAAATGCGAGAAGGAGCATTGCTTTCCACATCCGCAATTAATACATATACGTATAAAGAGTTTTTTGAAGAACTGATAAAAAGTGACAAAGATGTCATATTCCTTGATATGAGCAGACCGCTTTCGTCATCATACAGATTTGCCGAAGAAGCCATTGAAGAATTAAAGGAAGAATATCCCGAAAGAAAAATAGTAAATGTCGATACCTGTTGTGTTTCCGGCGGATTGGGCTTTTTGGTTGAAGAAGTGACTAAATTGTATGAAGACGGAAAAAGCTTTGATGAGGTACTCAGTTTTATCGAAGCGAACAAATTAAAGATTGCACACAGATTTACCGTGGATGAATTTACATGGTTAAAGAGAGGCGGCAGAGTGTCGAATGCCGCAGCATTGGTCGGTACGCTTTTATCAATTAAGCCGATTCTTTATGTACCCGACGGCGGCACGCTTGATGTAGTATCGAAAGTCAGAGGCAGAAAAGTATCGCTTAACAAGATATTGGAATCTGTTGCGGCAGATGTTCAGAGAAACGATAACCTTGTATTTAGAATTAATCATGCGGATTGTTATGAGGATGCTCAGTATGTTAAGGACAGACTGCTTGAGATGTATCCGAATGCCGATGTGACGATAACGGGACTTGGCGTGGTAATAGGCGCACATTGCGGACCGGGATTGTTTACATTGTTTTATAAGGCAGACCAAAGAAGACCGTAAAAACTATCGAGGAACACAATATGATTAACGAAAGAATCGACATCTGGAATAAAGATGAATACACATATAAAGCCGCATACGGGTTTATGCCGAATATACGTACATTTATTCATGACGATGACGAAATGCGCCCCAATCTTTTAGTTGTACCGGGAGGCGCGTACTGCATGGTATGCAATAATGAAGGGGAGATAGTGGCAAAGGCATTTTATGAGCGTGGCTACAACACCTTTGTTTTGACATATACCACAGACATAACCACGGCTGTGCCTTTGAAAAAGCAACCGCTTTCGGATATTGAAAGGGCGGTTCGTGTAGTCAGAAAGACGGTTTTTGAACGCAAAGGATATAATTCCAAGACATTTATTTGCGGATTTTCGGCGGGCGGACATCTTTGCGCAAGTTTGGCGACGCATCATGCCGATTTTGCTGCTTCTTCGGGTGAATACAGCGAATTTTCAGGTCGTCCCGACGGAGCAATTTTGAGTTATCCTGTTATATCATTTAAAAATTATGTGGAGGCTTTTTCACGTCTTACATTGATTGGCGCCAATGCAACTGAAGAAGAAAACGAGTATTTTTCGTTGGAAACTCAGGTGAGCGAAGATACGGTTCCCTGCTTTATTTGGCATACGGCTTCGGACGGATTGGTTCCGGTGCAGAACAGCTTATTGTTTGCCACGGCTTTGAAAGAGAAGAATGTTCCTTTTGAATTACACATATTCAGCCACGGCGATCATGGCCTGGGACTTGCGGATGAAGAGACTTTTGAAGGAAAATTTGAAGGGGATTATACCTTCGAACAGTTGAATTATGCAGTGGCTGCGGTTAAAGCCGGAACTGCTGTCGATATTACTAAAAAAAGGACCGAGGAGCTGTTGATTCAATTTGATGAATCAAAGGAAAGCCCCGAATGGCCCAAAAAAGATTACAAAGAGTATGAAGATATAAGCAAATGGCCGAATATGGCCTGTGAGTTTATGCAAAAACTCACATAGCCATCACTTCTTCCACAGCATTTTTGATTTCCAACATGTCGATATAGCCCTGGGGTTTAAAACCGGGGCAGGTGCATGCAATTGAAATAATGTTGTCCTGCCTGTTAACCCTGACTAAAGAAGCATTGCCGCTTACGATGTTATATTCGTTGTCGACAAACTGGAAATTGAATCTGTCATCTATACGGAATCCGTATGAATCCGTACAAAACAAAATCCCGCCTCGTGAGATATTCTTTATACGAACGGGGATTTCTTCTTCCGGGAGAAACAAAACTCCCGAACAATTCATGTTAATTCTTTTAGCGTAACGTCTTTCCATATCCTACCAAACCTCTTCCTTGAGTACTTACCGTTAAACATATCGGACATGTTGGGAATTTACTTAATATGTAAAAAGGATTTTTTGAAAAAAGTTGCGGCAGATTGCGCAACAGTTACTATTTTTTGGTATCGTGAGGCTTGATAAAAAGGCTGATGACGGCCAAAACGACGGCTATAACGTCGGAAATGAGACTCGGAATATCGAAGATGAATATTTCGTAGATAATCCACAGAGTAAGATTCAATATCATATTGAATTTGATAGCGGGTTCTTTCTGTGCAAAATACGTTCCTACAGTGTAAATTACATTGGCGGCGATAACTATTAATCCGACGTAACCGCGATTGTTGAAAAGAAGTCCTAAAGAGAGCATACATACGGCTGTCAGTATGCATATATACTTATTGTATTTGTCGAGTGAAAGCAAAATGTTACGGATTGCGCACAGCAAAAGTGTTATAATACCAGCGTATGATCCGAAAAAGAAGGATGCTATGGCGAGTAAAAAGCATTGCAGAACTTGAAAAAGATAGATACGCTGCTTTTGCTTGCTCAGAGAACTTAAAAAGGTGCATATTGCAGCTGCCATGCTTATGAAATTTCCGATTAACAGATTTGTTTCCATAGGGGACATTTTAATATTAAACGCGGACAGACGCAAGAAACTTACTTTTTGATTAATCTAAATTGGAGAATTTTTAATGAATGCGATTTATGTATTTAACGGAATAATTCTGCTGCTGGTGTTTTTTATACTGGCGGCCGGAGTGTATCTGATCAAGAGCCTTTTTGACTCGCTGTATCACTACAGAAATGTAATGCTGATTGCCGGAATAATTTTTTCGGGCATGCTGATTTTTACGCTGTACAGTTATTTGATAGAGTGCCTGATGCAGACAAAGGAACTGACGCTTCGCTATATCTTTAAGGAGTTTGTGAACTTTCCGAATAAATTTGCCAATTACACGATTCCTGTTTTTGCAATCATATGTCTGCTGATTACGATAAGCAACATTTCACTTATACGTCACGAAGGATTAAGACCCAAAAATCTTTTGGGTGTGCTGCTGGGAGGAATGTTTGTCGGCGGAACTTTTGGCCTTAGATTTTTGTCATCAATGTCCGAGTCATATATTCTTTCGTATGTGATTTTGTTTTGCGAATTGATGCTTTGCTATTTGGAATGTTTCTTTTTGGGAACAGTATTGATGGCATACCTGGCAGCCAAGCAAAAGCCTCGGTACGATAAAGATTATGCAATTATTCTGGGATGTTCCATAGATAAGAAAGGCGGACTGTTACCACTTTTAAAGGGCAGAACCAATCGTGCGATAAAGTTTGCCTGGGAGCAGGAGATAGCTACGGGAAAGAGCGTCAGGTATATTCCGTCGGGCGGACAGGGACCGAATGAAATAATGTCGGAAGGCTCTGCCATGGAACTTTATCTGCTTTCGCACGGAGCAGAGAGTGATGAAGTTTATGCCGAAAAGGAATCGAGAAACACTTATGAAAATTTTGCATATTCAAAGAAAATAATAGACGGATTGAGCGAATATGCGAATGTATGCTTTGTAACGACTAACTACCATATGTACAGAAGCGGATTATTGGCGCAAAAAGCGGGAATTAACGCCGAAGGAATTGCAAGCAGGACAAAATGGTATTTCTGGCCGAACGGATTCGTACGCGAGTTTTTTGCTATTTTGCTCATGCATAAGAAAGTTCATATCTGCTTTGCAATATTGTTTATGATTGCTACGATTATTTTCGGAACGGTCGGCTATTTTATCAGCATATAACGGAAGAATCGAGGGGGCACTATTCACAGCTGTCCACGCATCATTCGCAATCATCGCTGCTACACAGCTTCAAAGCATGCTTCACAAGCGGACTGCTCATTCGCATTTTTATATGGTAATGAAATTGATAGTATGATATAATTTCGATAATTAATGAAGGAAGCGGAGGTATTCTATTTTGAATATTAATATAACAAAAGAAGATTCCAAAACAATCATAGCGTTGGCAGGACGTCTTGATACTACGACAACACCTGAGTTGGAAGAAAAAATGAGTGATGTTTTCGAAGGCTGCAAGAGTTTGGTTTTTGATTTTAAAGAACTTGAATATATTTCATCCGCAGGATTGAGAGTTCTTCTTTCTTCACAAAAGAAAATGAATTCCCAGGGCGATATGAAATTGATAAATGTAGGTCCGGAAATATATGAAGTTTTCCAAATTACAGGCTTTGTTGATATTCTTACTATTGAAGGATGATATTCTAAACCCATTTGAGTAATTCAAATGGGTTTTCATATATAAGGAAACGGGAATAAGTGCCCGTTTTGGAAGCACAGATTTTTTGAAGTGAGATAGATATAGATGTTCGGAATTATTTTTGCAGGCACAGCCATTGTTATACTGTTTGCTGTATTTTTGACTGCCCTGATGATTCAATTGAATAAGAAACGATATGAGATACCGATTTCGGCGATTATACGTGTGCGGTTATTCATTATTATGCTGGTGGCATTTTTGATTACCCAGCTTTTTACGTTTGTTGTTCAGAGCATATCGGTAGCCAAAAACATAGAGAATATGATGACGCGCAGCTTAAATGATGTCCAAGAGGATATTACGACGGCGTCAGATCAGAACCTGTTATCTTTGACTCAGGCAATCACCGACAGGATAATCGCAGGCGATGATTATTCTACCGAGACGTTCTTACGTTTTTGTAAAGAGTACGATGTTGCTGAAATCAGCTTTATCGATAAAAACGGAATAATAGCATATTCAAGTAATGAAGAATTCCTGGGATTCGATATGAGGACGGGAGATCAGTCGACGGCTTTTATGGTATTACTTGATTCGGACGGACCGCGTTCTTTGGTACAGCCGTACATGCCTATTTCATATGATCAGTCCACGTCGAGAAAGTATGCGGGACTGACAGTTCCCGGATTCGGATTTTCACAGGTTGGTTATGATGCCGATCAGTTCCAGGCGGACATCAATCAGAGAATAGCAATTGCCGCAAATCACAGGCATATCGGTGACGACGGATATATGATTATAGTCGATGAAGACAATAAGGTAGTCAGCTCATCATTCCCGACAACCAAGTATTCGAACGGAAAGCAGCTTTCTGTTTATTCTACGGACTATGATGAATACGAGGAGAATAAAGCATATAAAATTCAGATAGGTTCGAATTATTTTTACCAGATGTATCAGTTCAAAGAAGGTTATAACATCCTTGCCCTTTATCCCGAAGAGGAGGCTGTCAAAACAATCAAACTGGTAGCGTTGGTTACAGCCATAATAGAAATTTTACTTTTTATTATCCTTTATTTCACCGTCATCGTATTATTAAATAGGGTCGTTACCGGCAACATCGAAAAGGTAACGAAATCTTTGACCAAGATTACGGACGGAGATTTGGACGAAGTAGTAGAAGTCTATGAAAGTCGCGAATTTACGTCTTTGTCAACGGACATTAATCAAACGGTAGATTCCTTAAAAAATTATATAGCCGAAGCTTCAAACAGAATAAACAAGGAACTGGATTATGCAAAGGCTATTCAAAAGTCATCACTTCCGAGTAAAGCCAGAAGATATGAAAACCGTCAGGAATTCGAACTTCATGCGGCAATGTATCCGGCAAAGGAAGTCGGAGGCGATTTTTATGACTTTTATCAGACGGATCCGGAGCATTTGGTCTTTACCATAGCGGATGTTTCGGGAAAGGGAATTCCGGCGGCCATGTTTATGATGAAAGCCATGACTATCATCAGAAATATAGCTTTGACCAATCCGGGAGTGGATGAGGTGTTGCGACGTGCAAACAATGCATTGTGTGAAGGCAATGATTCGAATATGTTTGTTACGGTTTGGATAGGATGCCTCAACATTTCGAACGGAACATTGGAATATGCCAGCGGAGGACATAACCCTCCTTTGCTCTACAGGGACGGCGGGGACTTTGAATACATCGAGGCAAAAGCCAATATGGTTTTGGCAGGGATGGAGAATGTAAAGTACCAAAAGCATGAGATGAAGTTGTATCCGGGAGATATGATTTTCTTATATACGGACGGAGTTACGGAGGCTACCGATGCCCACAGTGAATTGTACGGTGAGCAAAGACTGGCGAATATCCTTAATTCAATGTATACGAAAGAAAAATCCGTGGAGACTTTGCTTTCGGATGTAAAAGCCGATGTAGATATGTTTGTTGACGAAGCACCGCAATTTGATGATATCACGATGTTGGGAATTAAGTTTATTAATCCCGAAGCGATGGGAGGAGCTTTTGCCGTGAAAGAGTATCAGTTACAGTATCCAGCAAGTCTTGATAAGTTAGAGTCTCTGACGGACTTTATATCGACACAGATGGAAAAAATCGATGCGCCTATTAAAGCTATTAATCAGGTGCTGATTGCCAGCGAAGAAATATACGTTAACATTGCACACTACGCATATAAAGATAAGGAAGGAAATGCCGACATTACCGTAAAACTTGACACAAATGTCATATCAATAACTTTTGAAGACAGCGGCATTCCGTTTAATCCGTTGGAAAAAGAAGACCCGGATGTTACGTTGACGCTCGAGGATCGTGAAGTGGGCGGACTGGGAATCTTCATGGTAAAGAAGATTATGGATGACGTTACATACGAGTATAAAGACAATAAGAATGTGCTTACGATAACAAAGCACTGGAATACATTTAATTAAGGTGGGTAAAGTATATGAAAAAGTTGGAAGAGTATATCAGAACAATACCGGATTTTCCTGAAGCAGGAATCATGTTCAGGGATGTTACATCCGTATTACAGGATGCGGACGGATTTGCACTTGCAATAGATGAGATGAAGCGTCTCATCGGGGATACCGAATATGATGTATTGGTAGGAGCCGAGAGCAGAGGATTCATTTTCGGAGCTCCGATAGCATATTCGATGCATAAACCTTTTGCGCTCGTTCGAAAGAAGGGCAAGTTACCGTGTGAGACAGTTATGCAGCAATATGATTTGGAGTACGGTACCGCAACTATCGAGATGCATAAAGATTCCATTAAGCCGGGACAGAAGGTTATTTTGGTGGATGATCTGATGGCGACGGGAGGAACATTGGAGGCCGCAATTAAGCTCGTTGAAAGATTGGGCGGAGAAGTAGCAAAGATAGTCTGCTTAATTGAACTGGCAGGCCTTAAGGGGCGTGAAAAGCTGAAAGGCTATGATGTTGAGTGCGCCATTACATACGAAGGAAAGTAGAAATAAATCAGAAATGAAAGCGAGCAGAAAACTGCTCGCTTTTTTGCTTGATAATATGATTTATCTAGTGTACAATAGAATGAATGTTGAGGATTGTATACAATTATACAACGGAAAGGAAATAAAATTATGAAAGCTTTTGACGAACTTTCCAAAGAAGAATTATTAACTTTACAAAAAGATTTGAATGAGCAGTATAAGGATGTTTGCTCCAAAGGGCTGAAGCTGAATATGGCCAGAGGATTACCTTCTGCCAAACAGCTTGATATGGAAGCAGATTTCTTTGATACTTTGCATCCCGATTCGACATTTATATCCGAAGCGGGAATAGATTGCAGAAACTACGGTGAACTGCTGGGAATTCATGAAGCCCGTAAATTGATGGCAGACATGATGGAAATATCACCGGAAGAAGTTTTTGTATTTGGTAATTCATCATTGAATGTAATGTATGATACGGTTTGTCGTTCGATGGTTCTTGGTGTGTGCGGTTCCACACCCTGGAACAAACTCGATAAAGTGAAATTTCTTTGCCCCGTTCCCGGATATGACAGGCATTTTGCAATTACCGAGCAGTTTGGTATCGAGATGATTAACATACCCATGACGCCTGACGGCCCCGACATGGATATGGTTGAAGAATACGTAAATAATGACAGCGCTGTAAAGGGTATTTGGTGTGTTCCCAAGTATTCAAACCCTCAGGGTATCACATATTCGGATGAGACAGTCAGAAGATTCGCTGCTTTAAATCCCAAAGCGGAGGATTTCAGAATATATTGGGATAACGCTTATACAATTCATCATTTATATAATGGCAAGGAAGAACAACTGTTAGAGATTTTGGATGAATGTAAAAAGGCAGGACATCCCGATATGGTATTTAAGTTCTGTTCGACATCCAAAGTTACATTCCCCGGATCGGGAATAGCAGCTATAGGAACTTCGGAAAAGAACCTGGAGTTTATTAAGTCTGTAGTTACCATCCAGACAATAGGCCATGATAAACTGAACCAGCTCCGTCATGTCAGATACTTTAAAGATATTGAAGGAATGAAGAACCACATGAAGAAACATGCGGAAATAATCAGACCTAAGTTTGAATTGGTTCTTTCAAAACTTGAAAAGGAACTTGATGGATTAAACATAGGAACTTGGACAAAGCCTAACGGAGGATATTTTGTTTCATTTGATGCATTGAACGGTACGGCCAAAACCATAGTATCAATGTGTAAGGAAGCAGGTGTGACTTTGACCGGTGCCGGTGCAACCTTCCCGTACAAAAAGGACCCTAATGACAGCAATATACGTATTGCGCCTACATTCCCGCCTATTGAGGATTTGGCAAATGCGCTTGATGTCTTTACACTGTGCGTAAAACTGGCATCAGTAAATAAGTTGTTGGAGACAAAGTAGTTCTATGGATGAAATAAAGAGAATTGACCGCAAAAAAGTAATTAGCGGCTCAATAATAGATTATTACAAAGACGTGATGCTGTTGCCCGACGGGAAAACCGTTGAGTATGATTTAATCGATCATAAAGGTGCGGCTGCGATAGTTCCGGTTTTGGATGACGGCAGAATAGTAATGGTTACTCAATACAGAAATGCATTGGAACGGTACACACTCGAAATACCTGCCGGCGGACTTAACGGTAGAGATGAGCCAATGATAGAGGCGGCTCAGAGAGAACTGGCGGAAGAAACGGGCTACAGAAGTTCGGATTTGGAGTTTTTGATTTCCATAAGAACAACCGTAGCATTTTGTAATGAGCGAATAGATATCTTTGTAGCTCGAAATCTTAAAAGCGGAGAGCAGAATCTTGATGAAGATGAGTACGTAAATTACAAAGCGTATACAGTCGAGGAACTGGTGCAAATGATTTATGAAGGGAAGATTCAGGATTCCAAGACGATATGCGCAATACTGGCGTATAAAGAAAAATATTTGAATAACTAAGATAAAGGTACCCGTTGTTGGGTACCTTTTTTGTTATCCCGAATGAGCCAAGTAAGTGCTCATGCTTGCATGAAAGCACTTATTTGGCGAACGGTAATCACCGAGAAGAAGCGCTGCGGATTCGAGGTGTTACCGGAGGGAAATCGAGTAGGAGTCAGCCTACTCGATTGTTGCCTATCTGATAGCAAGAAAAGGCCTGGTTTTTCCCTAAACTGTCAATAACGTATGGTTCACGAAATAATCTATAATATGTAAAGTTATTTACGTAACCTAAAGATATAAAAAACTGTTGTTATGTAAACAAACAGACGTTATTTTATAATTTTTTTCTCAGTTGATTTTACAATATCTAGTAGTCATAAAATGGTTCCTTTTCGAGATGTGGTACTTGACGAAAAAACACGTGAAATCCTTGAAAAATAAAGCAAAAAATGGGTTTGCAATTTGAATTTTTTGTGTTTATAATGTGTCTTACACGGCGTTTATGTAAACGCTGAAATTATTTCGGGGAGTTGTTAATGGAACAATATATCGATAGTTTTGTGGCATATTTACATAATGTGAAGAAAATGTCTCAAAATACAGAATTATCATATCGAAGAGATTTGAAAAAAGTTATTACATATCTTAAGGAGCAGGGAGTTACTGACATTAAGAAAGTTACTTCAACGAACCTTACCGGGTATGTTATGTATATGGAAAAGAATGATTTCAGTGCAGCAACCGTTTCACGTAACATTGCATCACTGAAGGCTTTTTATCATTATTTGACCAAAGAAGGAATTGTCAGTGAAGATGCTGCTTCGGATTTGCATGCTCCGAAGATTGAAAAGAAAATTCCGGAAATTCTTTCCATGGATGAGGTTGTCAGATTACTTGAACAGCCTTCGGGAGATTCTCAAAAGGAAATAAGAGATAAGGCTATGTTGGAACTCTTATATGCTACAGGAATAAGAGTTACCGAATTGATTACTTTAAAGCTTAATGATGTCAATTTGAACATGAGCTATATAGTATGTAAGGATGCTAACAAGGAACGTGTTATTCCTTTCGGAAATGAAGCTAAGAAGGCATTGACCAAATACCTTAGCGGAACGCGTGAAGATATGCTGGCTGATCCTTCATCGGAGTATCTGTTTGCCAACTGTTCGGGACAGTCCATGTCAAGACAGGGATTTTGGAAACTGATTAAGTATTATGCGAAGAAGGCAGGAATTACTGCCGATATTACGCCGCATACGCTTAGACATTCATTTGCTGCGCATTTGGTTGAAAACGGTGCCGATTTAAGATCCGTTCAGGAAATGCTCGGACATTCGGATATTTCAACAACACAGATTTATGCGCATATGAATCATTCGCATATTAAGGAAGTGTATGCAAAGGCTCATCCCAGAGGATGATAAGTAATCCTTTATTCTTTGAAAACATTAGTGTATATTAATAAGGTGTGAATTTCACACCTTATATTATTTTTTGGAGGAAGTAAGATGCCGCTAAGTAAGAAACCTGTGACGGGTATGAAAGATATTATGCCCGATGAAATGGTAATTCGTGATTATGTTATCGGAGTAATAACGAAAACCTATTCCGAATTCGGATTTACCAAGATAGAGACACCCTGCGTCGAGAATATCGAGAATTTGACGAACAAGCAGGGCGGTGACAATGAAAAGCTTATTTTCAAGATTCTCAAAAGAGGAGAGAAACTGAATCTTCAGACAGCTCAAAGTGAGGCTGATTTGGTAGACGGTGGATTGAGATATGATTTGACGGTTCCGTTGGTCAGATATTATTCAAATCATGAAAATGAATTACCTTCACCTTTCAAAGCTCTTCAGATGGGAAATGTATTCAGAGCCGACAGACCTCAGCGAGGCAGATATCGTCAGTTTATGCAGTGCGATATTGATATTTTCGGAGAACCGACCAACCTGGCTGAAATAGAATTAATTTTGGCAACTACCACTACAATAGGCAGATTGGGCTTTAAAAACTTCGAAATCAGACTCAATGACCGTAGAATGCTGAAAGCAATGGCGAAGTACGCCGGATTTGACGAGGAAACATATGACAGCGTTTTCATTACATTAGACAAGATGGACAAGATTGGTCTTGAAGGTGTAACGGCAGAACTTTTGGAGAACGGCTTTGGTAAAGACAGCGTAGATAAATACTTGGAGTTATTCGAAGCGTTGAATTCCGATGAACTGAAGCAGGGAATCAAAGGAATAGAATTTCTGGCTGACAAACTCGGAGAATTTTTACCTGAAGAGGTAAAGAAAAATCTGACAGAAATTATGGAAGCGGTAAATGCCACGAAGGAAGCTTCGTTTGAATTGGTTTTTGATCCTACCCTGGTACGCGGAATGTCATATTATACGGGAACCATTTTTGAAATAGCAATGCCGGAATTCGGTGGAAGCTGCGGTGGCGGAGGCCGATATGATGAGATGGTAGGAAAGTTTACCGGAAACAATGTGCCGGCTTGCGGATTCTCGATCGGCTTTGAGAGAATTATATTACTGCTTATGGAATCAGGATTCAAAGTTCCGGGATGCAATGAAAAGATAGCATACCTGATTGAGAAAGGGATGCCGTCCGAAAGATTGGTTGAAGTTATGAAACAGGCCAAGGAAGAGCGTCAAAGCGGAAAGCAGGTTCTGGTAGTTCGAATGAATAAGAATAAGAAATTCCAGAAAGAGCAGTTAAATAAAGACGGATACAATGATTTCAAAGAATTCTATGTGAATCCGATAGGATAGAGCATACAGGCCCGACAGGTTTCTGCCGGGCTTTTATAATCAAGATAGAAACCGGAGAAAATGATGAGCGAGATAATGGCCGCAAAGTACGAGCAAAATCGAATAATGAAGAAGGAAGATATAGAAGAGATAATCGATAAAAAGTTTGTTAAACTTTATGATTTTAAGCATGCACCCGGCAAACATTACTATTGTGCGACACGAAGGAATATTGATGAACTGATGGCAGTAAAAAGCAATGAAGAATTTAAATGCGCATTGCCGGATGCTGTTACCTGTATGGTTATCCTTTGCCTTCCGGATAAAGAACCTATGCTTTTATTGACGTTAGAGCACAGATATACTGTCGGAAGATTCCTGCTTTCACCGCCTGCGGGATTGATTGATGATGAAGATAAAGCAAAAGAGGACGCGATTATCTTGACAGCTAAACGCGAAATAGAAGAAGAAACCGGAATAAAGGTGAGCGATAACGATTCTGTATTTACGATTAATCCATTGCTTTTTTCTTCGCCCGGAATGACGGATGAAAGTAATGCGTTGGTAGGTGCTGTGGTTAAGGTTAAAGATTTGTCATCACTTACTACAAAAGGAGCTGTAGGAGGAGAACTGTTCGCAGGATTTAAACTATATACTGTGGATGAGGTTCAACGGATATTGGATTCGGGGGTAGATGAAGACGGATTCTATTATTCGATATATGCTTACGTTGTAATGGAATATTTTGTTTCAGGGAAATGGAAACAGGCACGGTAACGTATGATAAGGCAACGGTCCGAGGAAAATGTGAAATATCACATCCTCGGACTTTTTTGTTATGGCAATGAGCAGAGCGCACAATCATGCTTGTATGATTAAGAGGTGGGGCCCAGGAGAGAGTGAAAAAAAGAAGCATCCTGGGCCCCGGAGAGGAAGAAAAGAAGATAGGGGCCCAGGAGGAAGTAAAGCAGGTAAGGTTCCTGGGCCCCGAGGAACGAGGAAAGAAGGCTGGGGGCCCAGGAGGAAGTAAAGCAGGTAAGGTTCCTGGGCCCCGGAGAGGAAGAAAAGAAGATAGGGGCCCAGGAGGAAGTAAATT
>JAZUFW010000056.1:0-23775 GCA_045640905.1 Lachnospiraceae bacterium | reverse complement strand
CTCTCCTGGGCCCCTGACTTCTTTTCTTGCTCTGCGGGGCCCAGGAGACTTCTTTATTTCACTCTCTCCTGGGCCCCTGGCTTCTTTTCTCGCTCTGCGGGGCCCAGGAGACTTCTTTATTTCACTCTCTCCTGGGCCCCTGACTTCTTTTCTTGCTCTGCGGGGCCCAGGAGACTTCTTTATTTCACTCTCTCCTGGGCCCCTGGCTTCTTTTCTCGCTCTGCGGGGCCCAGGAGACTTTTTTGTTTTGCTCTCTCCTGGGCCCCTGACTACTTTTCTCGCTCTTCGGGGCCCAGGAGACTTCTTTATTTCACTCTCTCCCGGGCCCCTGGCTTCTTCAGATTGAAAAAAATGCCACGGCAATTTGCCGTGGCATTCATTCATATATTTATATCATCAATATTAATTTGCTCCGTAAAGCTCTGCCATCTTCGCAGGACCGTACCAATCCAGGGAAGTGTCTACCAAAGTTCCTGCAGGAATGGTTATCTCCTGCTTAACGTGATTCCACTTATACTTAAATACAAATGTTACATTCTGTGCAGATTTGGCAGCAACCTTCTCCATAAAAGCCTTCGGGAATGAATTCCACTCACCAAGTTCAAGCTTTATAACCTGTCCTGATTTTGAAGCATTAACCATCTTGGTGGCGTAGTCATTGATTGTGAAACCATATGCTGATAAAGGCTGTGTATTCTTCGCTAAGCCACAGATGGTACAAACATCCCCTGCTAATCCATCAGAATACTGTGTGGGTTCAGTTATTGTCTGCCACTGGAAATTGTGAGTATGAGCAGCGGTTCCACAAGGTTCCGGAGTAGATGAATTGTAGGAGAAATAATATGACATAATCTTATTTGTTCCATCCCAGGTAATACGCATTTTACGCTCAAAATCATCCGAAGATTTATCCGGAGCCAGAGAAGGCAATACCCTGTTTATTAGAGATTGGCCATAAATCCACCTGTTTGCCAGAGTTATTCCTGTACCATCGGGATAAGTATCCGGACCTTCGAAAAAAATATCATTAAAATAGATTCTCGCAGTAATAACTGCATTTTGACCTGAATAATTATAAAAACCGCACAAATTAATCACATCCGATTCATCTGTAACCAAATCTACCACACCACTGTCATACGAACTCTGATTCCATATATTCTCAAGCGCCAAAGCCGTCACACCAATTCCCATAACCATGGTCATGGCCAATATTACTGTCAATAAATAACCTAATCTTCTCTTCATAAGATCCTCCTAACAAACATATTTTATAAAGTCAATTATAAGGATAAATGACATAGTATTCAACCCCGGATTAGATGTATGCCCAAATCAAAATATATAATCACCTCCCTCTTCCCGAATTTTACACATCAAAGAAAATCCCCTATAATATTCCTTGAATTTGTGCATTTGCAACCGCCGGTTGACAAATTGAAAAGCCGACTTTATGGTGTGCAACCGCCGTTTTTGATAATCTGTGATTGTTCGAACGAAGCAAAATTAAATCAAACGGCAGGAAGCAAAACGAAGCTTTCGGAAAGGGAAAAAATGATATTAGCAGACAAAATTATTAATGAAAGAAAAAAGAACGGATGGTCGCAGGAAGATCTGGCAGAACAACTCGGTGTATCCAGACAGGCAGTTTCAAAATGGGAAGGTGCGCAGGCAATTCCCGATTTAAATAAAATAATAGCAATGGCTGAAATTTTCGGAGTGTCCACCGATTACTTACTAAAAGATGAATTGGAACCTAACGATATACATGTTATGCCCGCTACTACAGACCTTGCGAGTTCATCATTATCACCGGTTAAGAAGATTACAATGGAAGAAGCTTCCGAATTCTTAAAAATAAAGGAAGAAACAGCTCCCACAATGGCCCTCGGCACTTCTTTACTGGTTTCATGTCCCGTTGTATTGATATTCATGGCAGGTTTATCCGATTATTACTCAACCGTCAGTGAAGGTGTGGCTGCAGCAGTCGGACTTATAGTATTATTCCTCCAGATTGCGCTAGGCATTACCATATTTATGCTTTTGGAAAAGAAAACAAAGCGATTTGACTATTTAAAAACCGAAGAATTTGAAACCGAATACGGTGTTGACGGAATGGTTAAAGAAAAAAGACTCGCTTTTGAAAACAAAGCGTTGCGTAACAACATTATCGGCGTATTACTGTGTGTATGCAGTGTAGTCCCTCTTATCGTCTGCGCCTGTTTAGACGCTCCGGATTTTATTTTGGTCTGTATGGTATGCTTATTGTTAACATCAATTGCCATAGCAACCAACCTCTTTGTCAGAACTGGTGAGATTACTGAAAGTCACAAAATCCTTCTTTTGGAAGACGATTATTCTTCCAAGGGCAAAAAGGAAACCAAGAAGTACGCGCCCTTATCCGGTGCATACTGGTGCATTATTACAGCGATATTCCTCGGTTGGGGATTCATGACCCACGGATGGAACAAGTGCTGGATGGTATGGCCAATAGCCGGTGTCTTGTATGCTGCATTAATGAGCATTATCAAAACAGCTGCCAAAAAGGACTAATAAAGCATAATATCAAACAAAACTTAGCAAAACAGGAGGGTCACCCCTCCTGTTTTTGATACTTATCAATTTCACACATTAATATCGAATTTCGAATACACCCAACTGATTAATCACGAAGCAGAATCTTCCATCAACAACCGGAACATTTTCCCAAAGAAGTGTTTCTCTTCCCTGTTTATCAACAGTGTAGACATTCACGCTCTTTACTGTTTTGGGTGCCGTAGCATGAATAGTCGTCAGACCGGCCAACTTGGCATTCGAATTGAATGCGATTCTCTTTGCATATCCCTTTTGAGAAATAATCGTACATTTCAAATCAAGAGCATTCTGCTTAGCCAAATTTGAATTGTTAATGAAGTTAACAGCTACACCATCGGAAATATGTATATGCATGCTTCCGAAAGAGCTATTGGCCAACGAATCAAATACATTTTCCGGAATAACTGTATCCTTTTCTCCCAAAACCAGTTGCATCGGCTTAGCAAGAGGGACGGCAGCTTTTGACACTGATGTCCCGGATAATGTTCCATCAAGTGAATTTGTTTCCAGATAATTTGCCAACTCGTTCCAATTTGAAATCTTTACATCAGCACCGGCGCCCCCAACCATTACAGCAACATTTTCTTTTGCATCCTTCTTTGCAATAGTAACAGTTCCCGAAGTTGGTACTGTAACCGACGAAATGCCATTCGTATTATCGGCAGGTTTCTCCTCCGGCGGATTAATAGGTGCCGGCTTTTTGGCATGTTTCTTTATAATCGTATATTCCGAAAATTTATCTGATGCAAAACTCAGCATTTCACTGTCTGAATCATAAGTTGCTTCCAGCTCTTCATATGCATCACCATGCTTACGGACTATGGAATATGTTTCACTCGATGCTAGTAAATCAACAGGAACTGCTACACTAATGTTAACAGGATTAGTCGTTTCCGACTTTGAAGTGGCCCAATAATCACCATTTCCTTTACTTATTACCTGTTCAAGTGTCAAGTCTACCGTTCCGAACACTTCTGCCTCCGGATCACTCACAACATCAAGCGCTGATTGGTCAGGCGTCAAATCAGTCTCACTAACCCTGACATTACCTGAATTTACTGCTCCTGCTCCATCAATTTGCATTCCGCCCAGAATGCCACCCTCATTAAACGAAGCAATATCGGGTTGCTGTGCCACAATTCCGCTGAAATGAAAATTTGATTGAGACATAGTGAACTTGAAAACCCCGACAGATTCCTGCGGAGCAATATCATAACCATTAATTCTAAGGCCAACAACCTGATATCCGGGATTGGGTATTAATTCAAAGTAGTAGTCCTGTCCGATTGTCAGATTAAAATCAGTACAGCCTTCATCCATATAATCACCGGCAGTGGAAGACTTCAGCAATTCTATTCTTGCATTCTCTACTATCATATCTCTTCTGTCATCAGAGGAATCGTAAGTCCAGCTTACATTCATTTTGTTGCTAAACTGAAGAAACAATTCATATCCGTCAGAAACATTAATATCGTTATAGCAAGAGCCTTCACGTCTGATAGCATCGATAATATCAATTTCATTTGATCCGGACGGACGCAGACGTGCATTTTGAAGATTGTCTGAAGATAAAGATACCTTCAATTTGGAAGTTCCATCGGGAATCTCCAATTCCTGACTTGCCGAATATATTCCCGAACCCGTATCAATCCTGATTTCAGAAGAATCATAGAATTCTACCGTAACATTAGGTGTAAACGTTCCGCTGATAGCCGAATCAATTTGAAAATTAAGATTTATTTTCCCGTTATCAACCTGAGGCGGTGGCGGGGGATTGGATCCTTCGGGACTAAACATAACGTGTCCAAGCTCATATATTTCATTTTCCGATAATATGGCTCCGTTTTCATCAGTAAGACTACCTTCAAATGCTCCTCCGGACAGCGAAACATGATTGGCCAGTTTGTATCCGCTGTCAGGTACAACCTTTACTGCATACACCTCAATAGCTTCACTTCGAGGAATCGCTGTTGCAATTTCAATCCATTCGCCCTCGGATGATGCTTTATAATAAACTTTACCGTTGGCAGTGTCATCAAAGGATAGTTCAAGCTTAGGCGATCCTCCTGAAGAGCCCAGCAGCATCATAAGTGCAGGGGTCTCTCCCTGATTCTCTTCATTTGTCAGGTCTTCCTCCGATTGTTCTTCTTCCGGCAGTTCTTCTTCCGGCAGTTCTTCTTCCGGCAGCTCTTCTTCCGGCAGCTCTTCTTCCGGTAACTCTTCCCCGTTTGGCGTACCGGTATCTTCCACTTCGGCTCTTGTACTGACGAATGCATTTGAAAATACGCACATGCTCATCAATGAAATCGCGGCCAGAATCGCCATCCATCTCTTGATATTTTTTTTCATTATTCACTCACCTTTCTGTATTTCTTGTCGAATTGCATCCTCGGTTAAGGAGAAATTCCATACAATTATCCTAATACAGAATGTCGGCATCAGGTTGCCAGTTCTATATAAAAATGACCGTTTATCAAGGATAGTTTTTGGATAGGTGTGCGCCAAAACGCTATTTGACAGGCATCTGCATCTTCCTGACAATGTGACAACCGTACACATATGCCTTATGATATATTATGAGAAAATTTGTATGAATTATGTCAATATAGGAGATTAATTTGTAGATGAAAAGGGAAAAAATAACATACTATATAGCCATCATTATATCGTTCATTCTAATTTATTCATTGGCAACAGCAACATACTTTCTTTGTATGTATAAATCAGCTGCTTCGAATTTCAATGTTGATATATTTTTTGATAGTTATTTTTATATATTGAATGTCCCGGGAATACTGGCAATATCGCTGTTTTTGAAAAACCATTATACGAAATGGCGATTTTTCATTGCATACGCAGTATCTCTATTATCTATCATCTTGGTAGCATTTGTTTTGTTTCTTCCCATCTCCGGCACCCTGTTTATGGTTATACTAATCATAGAATTCATACTGTTTGGTTGCACACAGGGATGCTATGTCTTCCTGATGACTGTATTTTGTCCGAAAGAAAAGCGTTCTCTTTTCTTCGGAATTGCAGCTGCAATCTCTGTAATAATAAACTCTTTACTCCCATATATTCAGGAAGGCGCATTTGTTCAATCGCTTCCGGCACTAATAATCTATTTATTTGTCGGTATATTAGGATGTGGTTTGCTGGCATTCACCTTCCGGAAGCATTCAATCGAAGATGCCATCAATAATGAACGTTCCTCAGATAACCGGCATTCTCCCCAGCCTTGGAAATGGAAAGTATTTTTCACAGCATGTCTGTTTATTGCCTTCAGTTGGGCAATTCAAAGCCTCGGCTTTTTCTTTCCCTATAACAGTTCCAAAATACTCGGAATAAGTAATGAATCTCTGAGAATAACCAATGTTTTTGGACTTTTGCTTGGAGGATATATCACCAATCGAAATAAGAAAATTAGTGCCATTACATGTCTCATTATCTTAGCCACACCAATGCTTTATATTATTTTGCAGGCCAGTTCCGGAATTACGCTTCTTGTATTTTTGCTGGTTTATTTTTTCACAGGAGTGTTGTCCGTATATCGCTTCGGTATAACTTCCGATATGTCTGATTCAGTAAACACTAATGGGATACCTATGACATTCTTATGTACATTCGGTCTTGTATTTGGTCGTTTAGGAGAAGGAATAGGAGGATTTATGGGAATTATGCTATCTCATAATCAATTATTGTTAATCACGGTAACATGCTTTGTTTTGGTCATTGCTGTCGCCTTCTTCATCTTCCATTATTTGACATCATTTATTCCCGTACCGCAGGTGGTTCAAAACCACGAAGACAAAATGACTGCTTTTAAAGTAAAGTATGATATTTCCGCTCGCGAAATGGATGTATTAGAGTTGTTAATAGAAGGAAAATCCAATTCAGAGATTGCAGACCGCCTTTATGTTTCAGAAAACACGGTCCGATTCCATGTAAGCAATATTCTGAAGAAGACAGCCTGCAAAAGCAGAAAAGATGTTTCCTCGCTGTTCTATCTATCTTCTTCGGAACAAATCTGACAAAAACATCAATTTCAGAGCACAAAAAAGGAGGGTTAAAAAAGCCCTCCTTTTTTGAACCCCTAACCCCGTCCCGAAGGGGTCAGTTCTGTCAAAAGTAGTGATCCGTCATAGCCGCTCAACTCGATGGCACAGATTCGCTCGTTACCATCTTTGTCCGTGTATTTCACAGCGTATTCCGGCAAATCGCCTTCGAATACTATTTTAAGGATTACTCCCTCATCTTTATTCAGAACATCCTTTTTATCAGCAATCTCGCTTGTGAATCCCGCCTCTCCGTCTTCATCTTTGGCAATCAAGCGCAAGAATTCAAGGTCCTTGACTTCATCCAGTCCAACCACAGCAACATCCAGATAATAGTCATCGGTATTATCGATATAATATGCCTCAAACTGTTCCAAAGAATTATATCCGGCAAAAGCAGCATATATATCATAATCAAACATTGACGCATCAAACGAAGAAAGTGACAAATAATCCGGCGTAATGCACCGATCTTCCATTTCAATTTCTCTGGCCCAAAATGCGTCCGAATCATCTTTTAGCAAAGTAGCATTCGTGGTATCGAAATCACCTTCGGAGCCTTCGTTGCATTGATAGTACACGTCCTTTTCTTCACTGTCGGAATAAACCGAAAAATACCCTTCAACACGTACTAATTCCGGTCCAAATTCATCTTCCGTCATCTCATATATGCTGAAAATAGAATAGCTTGCACCGGAAGATCCGAAGTTAAAAAGTTTTCCGTCAGACGTCAGTCTCCATCTGGATCTGGCCATACCGTTAGCAACCATTACGGGTTCGTTTTCAACTAACGTATATATAGCGAGAATGTTGTCAACCTCAGGATACGAAATATCTCCGATAACCAGTTCCGGAATGTCATCACCGTTCAAATCCGGCAGGCAGTACCCTATCGCATCCAGAGCATCTTCTCTGTTATCAAAAACTCTGACTACCTCCTCAGCACCGACAATTCCATAGTTTGACGGATTTACCTCGTATTCATCAAGGAAATATGCCGTTTCATAATAATCATCCAGAATCGGTCTGTAAGATGCCAAATACACATCCTCATCCCTTTGTTCATCGGATATCTTTATTGTATATTTTGTTTTCTTTGACTTCTCTGCTTTATCTTTCTTTTTCTTGCTCTTTTTCTCTTTTTTCTCAGAGTCGTCCTTTTCCTTATCGGATTTGGAATCCTCTTTTGCTGAAGAGCTTTCCTCATTTTTATCTTTTGATAAAAAAGGAATGTTAAGATCAAGTTTGCCGCAGGAAGTAAGTATCAATGAAGCAAGTGTCAGAACAGACACAAACAATACAATTTTCTTTTTCATAACTGTTTCCTCCAACAGTACACATTTTATACGAAAAATAGTAAAATGACTATACCTACTTTGATATACATCGTATTAATATATAAATACAAATGTAAAGGAGAATTGCCATGGAAAATAAAGAAGAAATGACACTTAATGAATTGGAGCATATCATCGGAGGCAGAACACCGAAGAATCTGATGACTGTTGAATGTCCCATATGTCATCATCAGTTTAAGGTGGATTTGGATTTAAACGTAGCTTATTGTCCCCGGGGACACAAAATGGAACTGAATGGTTAATTGCAACAATAAAGGGCTTCTCATTATGAGAGGCCCTTATATTCATCCATCGTATTTACATTAGTCAAAATCTTTTTATCAAATCCCAAATCCGAAATTTCTATCGGTCGGTAATTAATCCGGTTAAGCAATTCCGTAACTTTATGAATATTCTCTTTCTGAATCTGCACTGTTACGGGCAGGATTTTTTTAGAATATATACCGCATGTCGGATAAATTTTCCCGTCACAGGATAAAATCAGAGCATCTACACCTTCCTCATATTTTTCTATTACTTTACCCAAAAACTCTTTGCTTATTAAAGGCATATCCCCGCTTAATACAAACACTTTGTTTCCCGGAGCGTGTTTTAGCAACACCTTTATTCCCTCTATAGGTCCGTAATCCAAAATCTCATCGCACAAAATATTGCCTTTTAACGCACCATTAACATTATTCCGGATTTTCAAAACACCGGCGTTATCTCGAACACAAAAATAAATATTTTTCGGCTCACCAATCGTTTCAAAAATCGTTTCTATTATAGTTTTCCCACAAAAAGGAAGAAGCAGTTTATCTGCTCCTTCCATTCTCTTACTTAATCCTCCGGCTAAGATGCCGAAACTAATTTCACGACTTTCTACTGTGATACTCACATCCGTCCCCAAAACTATCTCTTATCTTTATCTATTCTTTCAAGTGTTATTACTGCTATTACTGCAAAGAGCAATGCAAACATAATGAGGCACGACCAGCAGTTTAATATATTGCCGATTGAATGAATGTAATCAGCATTCGGAGTCTGTTTTCCGACGAGCAGGCAGAAATCATTTACCAATCCGTTCTGATTAACAAGATCAACCACCGCTTTTATCGGCTTGTAGCCCAAAACTTCCACATCCGAAAACTTCACGATCTGATTCCATACCGTAACCATCGGCAGAGAATTATAATCCGACAAAGAACTGACACAGGTAATTCCCCACTTAGCTATGGACAAATCCGTCAAGCCTTTTAATCTGCCGCCGAGTCCGAACATGCTTCCGGAAAAGAGCAGCTCAAAGATTAATGTAAAAGGCATAACCGTCATGGCTGCTGTAGTATTCCTTGCGATACACGAAATCATCAATGACATCATGTCGGCCGAAAACGTAATTAAAAACATGGTAATCGTAAAATCTACGGTAAATGACGGGAAAATGAGTCCCTGTTTCGGGATTTCCATTTTTGTCACATAACATACGATTACTGTGATGACAGCCTGCATGGCACAAAGCAGTGCCTGATATACCACATGCGAAAAAACATACGAAGAAATGTGCATTCCGCTTCGATGTTCTCTTTTAACAATATCTCTTTCACGGCATACCGACTGAATTGAATTAAAGAATCCGTTCCAAATGCAGATACAGGTAAGTGCCAATGAACCAAGTGCCGTTCCTTCCATGGTTTTGAACATGTTTTCTCCGGCAACAAAAGAAACCATTCCCGCGATGATAGCTGCCATAGGCAGTACTTTCCAGTCATCGAGGTATATGAACATTCGAAACAGCTTGCCCAGATATATGGGAATCTGTTTTACTCTGCCACGATATCGCAAGCGTGTTATTTCTCTATTTTCTTCCATTACACACCTCCGCATATTTTTCAATCAATTCATCAGCCTTGCCTTCTCCGCCTTCATCCTCACGGTTAACCATTCTGACCATATCCTCCATGGTCTCTTTACCGAAGAATTCCTTGGCTTCATCAATAGCTCCGTAGAAAACCAATCGTCCGGTACGATTTTGATCCTTACCCAGAACGATTACCTTATCAAACAAATCAATAACTCTGTCGGGCGTATGTGTAATAACTATTACGATTTTGCCCTGTCGTGATATCTCGTGAAGGTTTTCCATCAATTCTCTGGCCAGTATTCCGTCAAGTCCGGAATCCGGTTCATCCAGGATAAACAATGTCGGATTGGACATAAATTCCGAAGCTATCGAAATACGCTTTTTCTGTCCGCCGGACTGCTTCCCGACAATATTGTTTTTAACGGAAGCCAATCCGAACAATTCCATCACTTCATTAATTCGTGTGTTTCTGTCTTTCCTTGAAACCGTTGAAGGCATTCTGAGCAATGCCGAATCCTCCAAAGTACGAATAACCGTATCGTTGTATCTGATCAAATCCTGCTGAGGAACAAACCCGATTTCATATTTCATCTTATCGAATTTGGTATAAACGTTCACACCGTTCAAAAATACTTCCGCATCTGCTTTTTCGTATCCCGTTACGGCATTTACAAACGTTGTTTTTCCGGCTCCGGATCCACCAAGCAGCAAAACCATGTTTCCGGGCTCAATATTCATATGAATATCTTTTAGAAGTGTCTTTGTCTGGAAATGAGATTTAGCTGTACGCGCCTTAATATTAATCGACAATCCCTTATCAATGACATCAACTTTAATTCCGGATTCACCGGCAGCATTACCGTTTTCGTCGTTCTGAATCTTTAATGCCGTAGGCATATACTTTTTCGAAACGCCCCATAAAAACATCGTAATATGTTCGGCAAACAGGAACGCTACTACCCATCCCTTTTTACGTTCAAAGGCTCTGCAGACTTCGGCATAAATTCTGACACTGTACACTATCGAAATAATACCGAATACTACACTAAGCACCTGTAAAATGGTGTATGCCATCGAAGTTTCGGAATACAACGCTCCGAAAACCAATTGAAAGAAAAAGAAGACATCGGATAAGGTAGATGAAAAACAGAATACAATTGCTTCATCCATCATATCGAACGCTTTGGCAAAATGGAACTCTCTGGCAAACGGAATAAATGCCCAAAAGCCTTTTTGCCCGACTTTTCTGAGCATTTTAAAACTGCCGATTACGTATAAAGCAAAAAACGCAAAAGAAAAAACAGAATCAATAATAGTCCACGTATTCAAACGGCACCCCCAAAGATTAAATATTTACAGCGGCTTTTTCTGCATCAAGCCCCTTCATATATTTTTCCATAAACTTATCAAATCCGGCAACTGCTTCTTTTGAAGGTTCAATCTTCTTTCCTTCATTACCGGCAAAAATATTCTTATTCAGGAAATCCTGAAGCGTTAACGACTGATCCTTTTTCTTGAAATCACAAAAAGCAGCAAGTAAAGCCATGCCCCAAGGTCCGCCCTCGCCGGCCGTCTCCATAACCGAAACAGCGGTATTCATTGCTGCAGCAGCTATCGACTGACCTACCACAGGAGTTTTGAATAATCCACCGTGTCCAAACATTTCATCACACTCTGCGCCCTCTTCTTTAAAGAGCAGATCAAGTCCGTGCTTTAACGCAGCCAAAGACGAATAAATGTGCATTCTCATAAAGTTAGCCAATGTAAATTTATCTTCGGCACTTCTCAAAAACAGCGGTGCGCCCTTATCAAATCCGGTAACGGGTTCGCCTGAAAAATAGTTGTACGAAATAAGTCCGCCGCAATCGTTATCACCTTCAAGCGCTTTATTGAACAATGTTGTATATAAAGTATTTTTATCTACCGATGCACCTATTGTCTTTGCAAATTCATCAAAAATATTTACCCACGCATTGATATCGGAAGTACAGTTATTACAGTGAACCATACCGACCAATGCTCCGTCAGGAGTAGTAACCAGGTCAATTTCGGGATAAACTTTCTTTAAATCACGCTCCAAAACTACCATTGCAAAAATGGATGTTCCGGCTGAAACATTTCCCGTTCTCTTTGCTACGGAATTGGTAGCCGTCATACCTGTTCCTGCATCACCTTCGGGCGGTGCCATAGAAATTCCGGCACATAATGAACCCGAAACATCAAGAAGCTTTGCACCTTCTTCGGTTAAGCATCCGGCATCGTCTCCGGCGCTCAACACTTTGGGAGAAATGCTTCTCAAATCCATGTTAAGTCCCTTAGCCTTAACCAATTCGTTAAACTTGGCAATCATGGTCTCGTCAAAATCTCCGGTCTTTGTATCTATGGGATACATTCCGGATGCATCTCCCACACCGAGAACCTTTTGTCCCGTCAGGCGCCAATGCACATATCCTGCCAACGTAGTAAAAAATGCAACATCCTTTACATGAGGCTCATTATTCAATATAGCCTGATACAAATGAGCTATTGACCAACGTTGAGGAATATTGTAATTGAATGCCTTTGTCAATTCCTTTGCAGCCTCTTCGGTAATGGTATTTCTCCATGTTCTGAAAGGAACCAGCAGATTGTCATCCTTATCGAAAGCCAAATAGCCATGCATCATGGCAGAAAAGCCTATTGAAGCAAACTTTGTGACGGTAATGTCATATTTGCTCTTTATATCCTTAAGTAAATCAGCGTAACAATCCTGCAGACCGCCCCATACATCATCAAATGAGTATGTCCAGACTCCGTTCTCATATCTGTTTTCCCATTCATGAGAGCCCGAAGCCAAAACAGTTCCTTTTTCATCAATTGCTACAGCTTTGATTCTGGTAGAACCAAACTCTATTCCGAGGTATGCTTTGCCTTCGGAAATTAATGTTTTTGCATCCATAAAATATCTCCTTTATTTTGCGCCAAAAGGCTGTTATTTTAACCACGAAAAGTATGTCATATCAACCGTCATATTGAAAGTCATTATTTTTCGAAAAAGGTTCATTTTTTGCGGTTTTTCCGCTTTAGGACTTAAGATTGCTTATTTTGGCTATCTCACTCACCCGCTGATACAGATTCTTAAGTTCCTGCTCGTTTTTATCAAATACCGCAACCAGCTTGGTGTTTTCCGAATATGTCAGATAAATATCGGAAACCTTAAGCGACGATTTAATCTTCATATCCATCTCATCTGCCGAAATCTGACGTTCATCCTCATATGATGTCACAAAGAATACATCCACCTCTCTGTCATTTTCCTCTGCGATTTTAACCAGATATGCACACATTCTGACAAAAGAAGGATTAATAATTCCTACTAAACCGCGCATATCCTTCTGCATCTTTTCGGACAAAAGAGCCGACAGGAATATCTCACCCTTATTATTTACTTCGAGTCCCTCGACGGTTACGGGTTTCATCAAGCCTCTGTCCATGGCGCGTACAAATATTTCCGCCAAAGCCGGGTCAAACTGCGTTCCCGCACACCGCAATATTTCTTCACGCACTTCCTCGTCGGTCAGACGCTTTCTGTATACACGGTTGGATGTCATGGCATCATAACAGTCCGCCAGACACAGTATTCTGGCATATAGAGGAATATCCGTTCCCGAAAGACCGTCCGGGTATCCCGTGCCATCAAATCTTTCATGATGATGTCTGACGCCGTCCAACAGTCCCGCCATGTTATCATCCATATCCTTTAACAGCATATAACCGATTTCGGCATGCTTTTTCATCAAAGAAAACTCTTCGTCATTAAGTCGGCCGGCCTTATTCAAAATGGTATCGGCAATTCCGATTTTTCCTATATCATGCATTCTGCCGATGTATTTGATATTTTCGATATCGGCTTCACTAAAATCATAATCGACAGCCATCTCACGGGCCAGAATGCCGGCATACTCCGCTACTCTGTCGGAATGTCCTCCGGTGTATTCATCCTTCGCATCTATCGTACTGGCTATGGTTTCAATCGTTCTGACAAAGGATTCTTCCTGCTTTCTGCGCCTTTCACGAATTTCTTTGACACGGTCGGTTAATGTCTGGCCCAAAGTCTCCAAAAGCAGCACTATCAATCCAATACATAAAAGGGAGCCAAAGGTTTTTGCTGTTGAAACATAGTATCTGACGAGTTCCCCAATACAGAAACCGAAAAATGCAATCATTCCGGTTGCAACCATCTTGTACTTGGCTATTTCTTTGCTTCGAATGTCCTTTACAATACAGACACCCACGAGAATCATTCCAACCAGATTTAAAAAATGCGACAGAATCAGTGTTTCGTGGAACGAGCGAATACCTGTTACCGCCAATACAATATTGATCATGACCTGTATGCAAATAATAATCCCCATTATTACATACGGCTTGTGATATCTCTTTTTTTGAATTTCATCAAAATAAAGCAGCGTCTCTATACCGACCAGTTCAATGGTCAAATAAGAAAAAATACCGGTAATCGAGGGTCTGACGAAAATAAGCTGTCTGAGTTTTGACTCACTGAGCAACCACAATCCCACGGTTATCATCATCATTCCCAAGAACAATATGGCTTTGCTGGCTTCCATCTTTCGATTGAGGAGAAAGAAAAAGATCAGCACAACTACGCCCATGGAAATTACAAACCAGGTAATCGAAAACAAAGGATAGTTTTCTCTGATTATGTTAAACCACGGCGTATTGCCGTAGCCCAATACTATGGTATTTAATGTTCCTGCATCTTTAGCGGTATACTTAATATCTACGGTTTTGCCGGAATCTTCCTGATACAGGTCAACCACAATATATGCACTGGGTGTATACGGTCCGATATTTTCAAACAATTCCGAACTGTAGCTTTCACGCAAGACTCCGTCAACGTAAACAAAAGCATCTTCAATGGATGACCTGATCATCATGGTCATTCCGTCGGATACCTCATCCGGAAGATTCTTTGATATGGTCAGGACATCGCCGAATTTACACTTGTATGATTTAGGCAAAGTGACAGTTTCATCAATTCCTCCACCCGATACATGCCAGTCTTCATTAAAATCGATATCATCAAAGCTTCCTATGCTGGCCTCGTAACCTCGATCCGATTTGACAAAGGCCAAAAATACAGTAATCAGCGTAACGACAAATAAACTGTATGCAAAATGTCTGACACCGATTCCATAGTACGGTTTAATTTTGTCCATTGTTCCTCCATATTTGCGTCACATCGTTAATCTCAATATAGTAGCCTACGACATTTTTCTTTCGAATAATATCGCTGACCTCACATTTATAATACGAATCTTTGATACAAAAAGGCTTATCCAAAGCGGCATTCTTCTTTTCATTGGATATATGATGCATTAGCGGTTGCCTCAGGTACGTATTGAATCCGCCGCCGGAACCGGGTATCTTTCTTTCAACCTCCCATTCCAGCAATTCCGGAAACAGTTCTGCTGCCGCATCGTTACAGCCCATATATTTTAGTTTCTTATCAAAAACTATATATCCGGTTTCTTTAAGTTTTTTGTTGATTATTGAATGATTCTCAGATATGGAATAAGTATGCAGACGCATGATAATCCACATTAGGAAAATTAATGTAACCGTATCTGCGACAGGTACTATTTCCACATTCAGATTTGTAGCCCTTTCAAGAGCATAACATGCAATTGTCAATGCCTCCAAGACAATAACAGCATCAACATTTTTTGAACTGACTATATTTTTCCGCTTCATACTCATGGCCGCTACTACTATGACCGCAACCAGATACACCGCCATGGAAATCGTATAAAAAATATGACCGGGGCCGTACTCCCTTGTCAGATAAGCGACACCGTTTACGCAGTGATATTCAACGTCCTTATAATAAAGTGTGCTGCTGCCTATGGTACAAGCCATCAGGTACAGCATTACCTGAATATAAAACAACAAAGCCTTAATCCATGACTTAAGATGAATGGCACAAATTTCGGTAACAATAAAAAATACCAATACCGGAACAAACATGCCTATTACATATGTCAGTTTGCAGGCCAAAACAGCCTGTTCCAGATTTTTTGAAACTGCAAGCGCATAATACCCACCGTTTCCTACTACCATGGCCGTCAGCAAAAGAAGTTGGCTGGCACTCAAATTGTTGCCGACATAGATTATCCCTATTACGACAAGAAGCGATATCAGAAAGCAAATCAGATAAATCACACTCGGATTCATATTATTCTCCCATTTGTCAGACGTAACTTAGTTTGTAACGTCAGAATCCTTTACACTGTCTCTAAGAAAATACCACAACTTTTCATTCAGTTCTTTCTGTGTGGTCGGCTTAAATGCCACATCATCAAAGCCTTCCTCCAAGTACATTTCCTGCGAACCCTTAATTGCATTCGCGGTCAATACGATAATAATCGAATCATTATTCATGCTCTCTTCATTACGAATCAAATGCATGGCTTCGATTCCGTCCATGTGCGGCATCATATGATCCATAAAAATAATATCGTACTTATTATTCCGAGCCAAGGTAACGGCTTCCTGTCCACCGTTTGCTTTTGTTACCTGAACGCCGGTCTTCTTAAGCAGTCCTTCGAATACTCTTAAGTTGATTTCGTTATCATCAACCACCAGAATTTTAGCCTCGGGCGCATAAATCAGTTCACGGCCTTCCTCTTCGGGTCTTTCGACCTTTCTGGTTGCATCAAAGAGACCTATTTTTTCATTATCTGTAATCTTCTGATTCAATGTGAAATAGAAACGCGAGCCTTTTCCGAATACACTCTCAACTTCAAGTTTCGAGCCCATCATTTGGAGAAGCTGCATGACAATGTTTATGCCAAGTCCGGTTCCTTCGATGTTCCTGTTATTTTCTTCATCAATACGTTCAAACGCCTCGAAAAGCTTCGAAATATCTTCCTGTCTGATTCCTCTGCCGGAATCATTAACGGAATAGCTCAATCTGACATTTTCACCGTCGTTTTCCTCACACGTTACTTTCAGCATAATCATGCCCTTATCCGTGTATTTCATGGCGTTATTTAGCAAATTGGTAATTATCTGCTTTATTCTCACATAATCGCCGACTACCTTCTTTGGTAAATTGGGATCAATATTAAACGAAAGCGTTAATCCCTTGTCTTCGGCTTTAAACTTAAATATTGTATATACTTCTCGAAGGGCTTCCTCCATGTCATACGGTTCTTCGATGAGAGTCATCTTTCCGCTTTCGATTTTGGAAAAATCAAGGATATCATTAATTATTTTAAGCAGATTATTTGCCGATTGATAAGCATCGGCGGCGTAGCCTCGAATTTCCGGATCGTCGGTTCCCTTGACTATAAGCTCGTTCATTCCGACAATTGCATTCATCGGAGTTCTGATTTCATGAGACATTCTGGCGAGGAAATCAGATTTTGCCTGGCTGGCGCGAATCGCATCCGCTCTGGCCTTTTCAACTGCTTCATTGCTTTTTCTGAGTTCCTCCATGGTATCCATCATTTTACGATAGTCGGGAGTTTCGAGCGACATCTGAATTGTCAATATGGCAAGAGATATACCGAACATAATCATCAGCGTCTGTGCATGCAGCAAGCTCTCAATCAATAATCCCGCTACCACCAGCACCATAAAGAAAATAATGGCTCTGAACTGTTCCTTGGTATAAGTGCGGCGGTTTCGGATAGCGGTAATAAGTACGCATACTATCAGAATAAAAGGAACTATATAATTAATCGAATATCCGGGGCCCGTCTGAAAAACACCGTTTTCATCGATATATGAAATCCATCCGTTAAAGAGATTCAGTATTCCCATAAACAGGAATCCGGCTACAAAAGTGTAAACTATAATATCCAGTATTTTCTGTTTAATTTCGACCTGGTCTTCATTCTTCGAATAAGCTTTAACATAGGCGTAAACAAAGAATGTCAAAAGACATGTCAAAGCATTGAATACGGTTCTGGCTATTCCTGCAAGCTCGGGCGCGAAAATATCCGTATACGTTTCCGCCACGTTCATGAAAATATCTACAAAGCTTTGTATCAGGGCTGTATTTACCATTCTGAAGAACATTTTGTTGGATTTGGATATTTTGCTGTATTTACTTCCGACACTGACATAGACGATCAGAATTACACATACTGCTGCAATAACAAAATCAATATTGTGAACCAGATTGAACATAGAATTTCTCCTGTAAAAATAAATACACTTTCATTGTATACTAAAACTGCCCTAAAATACAGATTTTATGTATGTTTTATATGTTTTTTCACAGAAAATAAGAGAATATGATAATATAAATTGGATTAACCATAAAACAGGTTTGAAAGATTATCATGAAAACTGGAAAAACGAGGGCATTTCTATGCCTGTATATTATCATTTTAATATTGCTTACGGTTATTTCGCTGTTCATCGGAAGATACAAATCAGACAATGTTTCTTTATTCAATTCCACCGCTTTGACAGTCATGAAAAATATCCGTTTGCCTCGAATTCTGATGGCATTGCTCATCGGCTCCGCTCTGGCTTCATCGGGATGCGTATATCAAAATGTATTTCACAACGCATTGGCTTCCCCTGATGTTTTGGGAGCTTCCACCGGTGCCTGTTTCGGGGCTTCTTTGGGTATAATTCTTCACTTCCCGACATATGGTGTCATTGCTTTAGGTTTTCTGTTCGGAATATTATCAATTTTTTTGGTATACATTCTAAGTTCCGTAATCAAAGGACAGCGCCTGGTCATTTTTTTGCTGATTGGAATGGTGGTTTCGTCAGTACTAAGTGCCGGAACCGGTTTTGTCAAATTGGTAGCAGATCCCACGAATGAATTACCTTCCATCACCTATTGGATGATGGGCTCACTAAATAACATAAGGCTAAAGCAGGTAACCCTGGCACTTATTCCCATGCTTATAGGATTGATACCGCTTTTTGTTCTTAGATACAGAATAAATGCGTTAAGCCTTTCGGACGACGAAGCACGCACCATGGGAATAAACTCCAAAGCTCTTCGCAGTATTGTACTTATTTGTGCCACTCTATTGACCTCAACATCGGTTGCCTTTACCGGCAATATAGGATGGGTAGGACTTATTGTTCCCAACATCTGCAGGCAAATACACGGAAACGACGCCAAACGACTGCTCCCCGGATGCGCTCTTTTCGGTGCGGCTTTTTTACTGATTTCAGACAACATTTCCCGTATGGTAACCGTGCAGGAAATACCTATCGGTATAGTTACTTCGGTAATCGGAGCCCCCGTTTTTATCTTCATCATAGCTAAATCAAGGATTGGAGGAATGTCAAATGATTAGCATTTCCAATCTTTCATTTTCATATAAAAGTTCTTCAAAAAAGACCCTTTCAGACATATCGTTCAGCATAGGCAAAGGAGAAATGGTTTGCCTGTTCGGTCCGAACGGTTCGGGCAAAAGTACCGTCATCAAATGTCTGATCGGGAAATACAAATTGCCGCCAAATACCGTTTTATGGGACGGCGAAGATATAAATGACATATCTGTCGCAAAATTGAGTTCAAAGGTTTCGTATATACCTCAAAAAATCGACATCCCCTTTTCGTATACCGCACTTGATACCGTATTGATGGGGACCATGAATTCGCTTAAGTTTTACGAGACACCTTCAACCGTCCAGTATGAGCGTGCCATGAACGCTCTTAAGACCTTAAATCTTTCGGATTATGCAAATAGACCCGTTTCCGAATTAAGCGGCGGTGAGGCACAGCTTATTATGACTGCCCGTGCCCTGTGCCAAAACGCGGGAACCTTTATACTCGACGAGCCGACCGCATCGCTCGATTACGGAAATCGTTACAGGAGTATGTCGGTTTTAAAGGAACTATCAGCGCAGGGCTACACGATTATCTTTTCCTGCCACGATCCGTTACTTATTAAAGACTTTGCCTCTCGCGTAATTGTTCTGTCCGAAGGAACATTGGTTTCGGACGGTGCTCCGCGCGACATCCTTAACGACGAACTTATTAACAAACTGTTTAAGATAGAAAGAATATGAAAAAATCACTGATTACTTTACTTATTACAATTTTATTATTGACTTTTTCCGTAATGACAGGATGCACTTCCAATCAAAATGATTCAGCATCCGGCTCCACATTTACCTTTACGGATTCCTGCTCCCGGACGGTCGAGCTTCCGAAAAATATTGACAGGATAGCCGTCAGCGGTCCTCTTTCACAGCTTATGTGTTTTGCGCTCTGCCCGGATAAACTGGTAGAACTGTCATCTGAGTGGGACGATACTCTGAAGGGATATCTTGATCCCAAATATCTGAATTTACCGGTTCTTGGGAATGTGTACAATAAGGGAAATATCAATTTGGAAGAGCTTCTTAACACAAAGCCGCAGGTCATTATTGATATCGGTGAAAGCAAAAAAAACATAGTCGAAGACATGGATACATTAAGTGAACTTACCGGAATTCCCTGCGTACATATAGACTCCTCTTTGGAAAACATGCCCGAAGCATTTGAGAAACTGGGCGAATTATTAAACCTCCCCACGGAGGCATCGGCACTGGCTTCATATTGTCAAAATAAATATGATATGTGCCTTGCTGCCGCCACCGAAGGCGGTAAAAAGGAATTAATTTATTTAACCGGAGAAAAAGGCTTGAATGTAATAGCCAACGGGTCCTTCCATGCGGAAGTAATAGATTTAATCGGAAATAATATTGCCGTTTTGGAATCGCCCTCTTCTAAGGGTACCGGCACCGAAGTGAATATAGAACAGATTCTGAATTGGAATCCGGAATATATTATTTTTTCTGCGAACAGTATTGCCAAGGACGTAAATGCCGACCCTGCATGGGCCGCTGTCAGTGCCATAAAAGAAAATAAATATTATGAGGTGCCCCAAAATCCTTACAACTGGATTGGAGCACCCTCATCTATTCAACGCCATCTTAATCTTTTGTGGTTTACCAAAACTCTTTACCCCGACACAGCCTCCTTTGATCTGTACGAGAGTGTTCGGGAATATATAAGTGCTTTTTATCACTTTGAACTGCCAAAAGCAGACTACGATTCCTGGAATTAGTACTAATAATTATGACAGTTCTTTCCAGGCTTCCTTTAATCCTTCAATGATATTCAGATGCTGAGGACAAGCCTTTTCGCACTTACCGCACTGCAGACATTTATCCGGTGTGCAGCCCTTTTTGAGAACGATTTCGTTAAATCCCCAGTTAGTCTTGGGATCTGCATCATACAGCGATTTGTCGTTCCATGCGGAAAATACTTCGGGGATAGCCACTCCTCCGGGGCAGGGCATACAGTATCTGCAACCCGTACATCCTATCTTTGTGCGTGATTTATACGCTTCCTGAACATCCTTCATGAGCTTAATTTCATCTTCGCTCATGATATTTGCTTCTACCGTATCGAAAATTCTTAAGTTTTCGTCAATCTGCCACTCTTCGTTACATCCCGACAAAACAGTTGAAACTTCAGGATGATTGCACAACCATCTAAACGCCCATTCTACACTTGAACGCTTAACAGGAAACGCATCGTATAATGCCTGAACATTTTCGGGAGCCTTTGACAGACGACCGCCCAAAAGGCCTTCCATGATTACTACGGGAATACCTTTCTTTCCGGCCAGTTCCAGTCCCTTTGTTCCTGCCTGATTTTCTTCATCCATGAAATTATACTGAATCTGAACCATATCCCAATCCCAGTCATTGAGAATATATTCGTATTCTTCGTAAGGTCCGTGGAAAGAGAAACATTTATATCTGATTTTTCCTTCCTTTTTCATATCATCGAAAAACTCAGTTGCTCCGATTCTCTTTGCCTTCTCCCACTTTTCCTTGGCAATTCCGTGCATCAGATAAAAATCAATATGGTCTGTCTGAAGCTTTTTTAATTCTTCATCGAGCAGTTTTTCCATATCTTCTCTGGAATTAACATAGTCAAACGGCATCTTTGTAGCTATGGTAACCTTATCTCTGTAACCATCCTGCAATGCTTTTCCGAGTACGATTTCAGACGTCTTGTCCAAATATACGTATGCAGTATCAATATATGTTACTCCACCGTCTATGGCGCGCCTAATAAGCTTAATCGCCTTTTCTTCGTCTATAATGCTGTCACCCGATGCCGGACCGTTAAATCTCATGCAACCGAGTCCGAAAGCCGAGCCTTCGATTCCCAATTTTCCAAATTTACGATATTTCATTACTAACCCCTCCTGAAAATAATAGTAATTAATTGAATTTTACCATATGAAAAACGGGCAGGAAACAACAATCCTACCCGTTTCTATAACAATTTCCCATATGAACGTCCCAATTATCGCCAATCGGAATATAATATTTCCTCTTTCAAATCTTCAAATTCTTCCATTGTGATTTCCGTTCCGTCAAACATAAATACGGCATCATCTCCATAAGGGTCATTCGATTCCCAATACTCGGCACTTAACATTTTTTCATCAACAATCTCAGTGCCGTCGTACTTGTACATATCATAAGTTTCGCGTCCCGCATGCATAACATCGCTGAAGATTATCCAAGTATATCCTTCGTAATACCCAATCTGCAGGTATTGTGCCGTACCGTCCCCGGCAGCCAAAACACTCAGTTCTCCGTCTTCTTCATCAAGAATCATGCCACCGTATAAGGCCTGTTTTAAGAACATCTCCATCTTCCCGTCATTGTCATAATCGGAAAAGCCGTCTAATTGAAACTGGTCGACTTCCTCCTCTCCCATAGGCAGGTCTTCCGCATAAAAATAGCAGTCTATGCGAGGGTCGTATGCCTGCGTCTTATTATCCAAAAAAGATGAAAAAGCCTCTTTTGATTCGAGTGTCGAATACTTTGAAGACGAGCCCGGATCCCCAATATCGGGAGGAGACGTAAAAGTCACATAAAACAGCAATAAAGCAGGAATCAATCTGCAAAAAACATTAATCATAAAACCCTTCCTCTAAAAAAGCTCTTTTGAAAACTCTTCTTTTAAAATACCATATTTCTCCAAAGCCGCAATCATTGCCTGTTCTTCAGGCAGAGTCAATTCTGTCATGGCTTCAAATACCGGCATTTTTCTTTCGTTCAGAACATAAACATGCGCATCCATAATATGCCTGAGATATACCTGCGCAATATGATTGACACAGACTCGACAATCATATAAATCCTTCAATTCCGAAGCTTCAAAAATGTCCGGCAGATCCGAAATGCCATGCTTAAGCAACAGTTCATGACCGGCTATGGCAGCATCTTTTCTCAGCATTTTTTCACCTTTATTACCAGGCTTTCACACGGAGCCAATTCTCCTATTTCTGCTATCGGCGCAAATTTATATTCCGCAAGAATCGAATTTATGACATTCGTGTCAACTTTAGCGCTGTTATTCTCGCTCAAATTAATAACTGCAACGGCTGCTCCGTCCGATAACGGTTTTAGCAACACGTCGACTCTTTCATTGTCCCTGATATAATCCTTAGAAGGATCCGCGCACGGTGCCGTAGTGTATATGCGTTTTGCCTGAATTCCGAGGGCATCCTGGTTTAGCGAAATCAGTTCTTTATCTGCAATAATATTCCAAATTGAATCACCCTTTTTGACATTTCGCAAATCCATTCCGAGCATCAAAGGCGAGTTCATCATGCACCACATAACCATATGTGTTCTGCATTGTGTTTCATTTAATCCTTCCATCCCGATCATCATCATGTCGGGATCATTCCAACCTTTATCAAGCCCGGCAAAGCTGTCCATGATAACACATTTATTGTACTGTGCCGTAACGGAAGTCGTATAATCAGAACTCCAGGCTGCATGACCTGCCTTTTCCGGAGAGCCTACCTGGAATGTAATATCATTTAATATTCTCCACGAATCCCCGACTTTGTATCCCCAGTTTTGA
>JAZUFW010000055.1:0-17901 GCA_045640905.1 Lachnospiraceae bacterium | reverse complement strand
TTTGGGATACTTTGGAAAAGAAGAAAATAAAGCTGTTGCAGAAAAAATGAAAGCCGTTTTTGCAGAATGGATTGATAATGGGCATAATAATTTTGATGATGAAAATACTATCATATTAAAGATTAATCTTACAGAGGGCGTCTTATTTTCACATGGGACCAGATATGATATAGTGTTTTAATGACCCCCTGGGGACGGAGTTAGGGGTTCATTTTCCCATATACATATTGTTTAAAGGACATCCTTTCGGATGTCCTTTTTGATTGTAGGCGAAGACGGGACGGGACAAAGTGCACATCCTTGTGGAATAAGGACCGTCCCTAACTTTATATTGCATCTGTGGAGTTCACAAATTATTATTTAAATATAGGTATCATATTGCAGAGGGGAAGGACATTTGCTATGCAGGATTATTCATATTCGGTAATAGGATTTATTGCAATTGCGGTACAACTCATCATTGCTTTTAAGGTGATGTTTGTGTCGGAAATCAATAATGAGCGAAAGACCGGCAGAATTTATCGTATGTTGATGATTTCAATGCTCGCTTATTATATAACCGATACCTTGTGGGGAATTTTGGCGGGACTTAATTGGATTCCGCTGTTGTTTATTGATACTACCGTATACTATGTCGCAATGTCCTTAATCATAGTATGTTTCTATATGTATTTCGTGGAATACCTGGGAATGAAGGACTGGAAAGGTCGGTTCTTCACTATGTTCGGAAAAGTTTTCTTTTTACTCGAAATAATCTTCCTTATCGTTAACTTTTTCAAGCCGTGGTTCTTCTGGTTTGACGACAGTGATGCCTATGTGGCCGGCCCTGTTCGTTATATCGCACTGTGGGTGCAGATTGCGATGTTCGCTTTTTCGAGTTTGGTTACTTTATTGGATGCTCTTAAAACCGAAGGGACGAGAAGAAGACGTCATCTGGCCATATTTTTCTTCAGCCTTATTATGCTCATAGCTATAATTTTCCAGGAAAAGTATCCGCTTCTTCCGTTTTACGCGCTCGGATGTTTGATCGGAAGCTGTGTTTTGCACGTTTATGTTGTTGGTGATGAACAGGATGAAGCTGCTAATCAGCTTGCTAACTATAAGCAGGCAATTCTGTCTGATGCAATGATTGCGCTGGAGGCTAATCTGAGCGAGGACGAATTGTATTATGGTGTTTGGAAGGATGATGAAGGAAATGAAATTTTGCTTGAGGACATGATTGAACTCGAGCTTCCGTGCAGTTACAGCCGTTACCAAAAAGCGTGCAATGAAAAATATATAACGGGAAACAATGACAGTTTTTTGGAAAGCACAGATACAAAACGACTGCTTGATTTATTTGAAAAGGGAATCACGGAAGTGACGTATGACTATGAAGCGATAACCCTTTCGGGAAATCATGCCTGGCTGCGCCGAAATGTTGCCATGATACGTAATCAGGACGGGGATGTAATAGCTTATACAAATGTAAAAGATATTTCAGCCGTTGTGGAACAGAAGATGCGAGAAGATGCTTACATGCATGCACTTGCAACGGAATATGACAGTATTACCATCATTGAAGTTACAAATGACGATAAGCACGATGACAGGGTGATGATTCACGGACGTCTGACTGAACGTTTGTCGGCATTAATCGATGAAGAGACCGCGAATGAAGAGATTTATCATAAAAAATTGGATTTGATGATGCGCTTTGTTCATCCGGATGATCGTGAGCAATTTCATACGGAAACCAGAAGAGAAAAGGTATTGCAAACATTTAATGAAAATAGGGCACATATTGTCAATTTCCGAATTGTGGTAAGTGATGAAGACTATCTTTACTACCAGTTGTGCTTTGTCCCGTTAAGAGATTCGAATGGCAATCTTTCCGGTGCTGTTGCCGGAATGAAGGATGTAGATGCCGAAGTTCGAAAGGAAATGAAAGACCGACAGGAACTGGAAAAAGCCAGATATGCCGCAGAGGCTGCTAACCGTGCCAAAACTTCCTTCCTGTTTAATATGTCTCATGACATACGTACACCGATGAATGCTATTTTAGGCTATACGGACGTTGCTCTTAAACATCGCGATGATCAAGAAAGAGTGGACGAAAGTCTTGAAAAAATCAAGACTGCCGGCGGCCACTTATTGAATTTGATAAACGATGTCCTCGAGATGAGCCGCATTGAATCCGGCAAACTGGAAATAACCAAGGAACCTTCAGATATCCTTAAGGTGGTTAAGGGTGTGGACAATATGAGCAATTCGTTGGCGATACCGACGAGCATTGACTTTAAGACCGAAATCGGGGATATTGCCAATCCGTATGTATACCTTGATGAACTTCATGCCAATGAGGTCCTGATTAACCTGACTTCTAACGCCATAAAATATACTCCCGAAGGTGGAAAGGTTCGTTTTAGAGTTAATCAGATAAGCCCTGTGACTGACGGAATGACAGCCTTTCGATTTGAGATTGAGGATAACGGCATAGGCATGAGTGAAGAGTTTCAAGAGCACCTGTTTGAAGCATTTTCGAGAGAAAAAACGTCAACTGTTTCAAAGCAGCAAGGTGTCGGACTGGGGTTATCCATCGTCAAAAATATTGTTGAACTTGCAGGCGGCACCATAAGCGTAAAGAGTAAACAAAACGAGGGCTCAATATTTACTGTTGAAATGCCCATGCGTGTTATGGATGAGGATACGATCAAAAAATACATAGAAGATAACAAGCCTGTTGATATTAGTAAGAAAGAGTTCACTTTGGCTGAAAAGAAAGTCCTTCTTGTTGAGGACAACGAGATGAACCGTGAGATTGCAACTGAGATTCTTGAAGAAGCGGGACTAGTGGTGGATACCGCAGAAGACGGCGAGTTTGCCTTGAAAAAGGTCAAGGGAAAAGGCATAGATTACTATGACTTTATTCTGATGGATATTCAGATGCCGGTCATGGATGGATATGAGGCTACAAAGGCAATCCGCGCACTGCCCGACGGAGATAAGGCTGTGGTTATTGCTCTGTCTGCCAATGCCTTTGAAGAGGATGTTCAGAAATCACTGTCAATAGGCATGAACGGGCATGTGGCAAAGCCGATAGACGTTAAAATTTTATTTGAAACAATGAGAAATTTGGTGAGATAAGCAAGATTTTTGCTTACGTTTTCAAAATGAAAACAGTTTTAGAGGCATGTAGAATATGATAGTGCTTATTACAGGTGCAACGCACACCGGAAAGACAAAATTGGCGCAGACGATGATGGAGAGGTACAGGTATCCGTATGTGTCCGAAGACCATATAAAGATGGGACTGATACGAAGCGGATATACCGATCTGACACCGGATGACGATGAAGAACTGGTAGATTATTTATGGCCCGTTATCAGGGAGATGATTAAAACGGCTATAGAAAACGATCAGAACATGATTGTTGAAGGATGCTACGTACCGTTTGATTGGAAAGATGATTTTAGTGACGAATATCTGTGTAAGATTAAGTATATTTGCTTATGCTTAAGTGATCGCTACATAGATACACACTTCAAAGATATCAAACAATATGCTTCATGTATTGAAAATCGCATGGATGACGAGTATTGCACGACAGAGATTATTAAGCGCGAAAACAAAATATATTTGGACGGATGCAGAAAGAATAATTTGGAGCCGGTATTGATCGAAGACAATTATGCCAATGCAATAAATATGATTCTGGAGCAAGCCGATCGGTGGCTAAAAGAAAACCGTTAACAGAAGAATGTTATGAATAAGTAAACCCGCAGTTCGTATGAGCTGCGGGTTTTAGTGTGTGCCAAAGTACACATCCATGTGGAAAAAGGATCGTCCCTATTTCACGTCAATCATTTTTCAAAATATGTTAAAATAGTGTAGCACAGGTTGTTTTTTGTACCCCGTACATTGTGATAGGGTAATCGGAAAGGATTTCGGAAAATGAGCGGATATATAATGGATCTTCGCAAAGAAGTAGGACACAGAACTTTGATTCAATGTGCCGCCAGCATAATTATTATTGATGACAAAGACAGAATCTTGCTGGGCAAAAGAACCGATAATCATATGTGGGGATATTCCGGAGGCTCAGCGGAAATAGATGAAAAGATTGAGGATTGTGCCAAACGTGAGTTGTATGAAGAAACAGGACTCATAGCCGAAGAAATGGAATATTTCATGATTAATTCGGGGCCGGAAGCTCACTATATCTATCCGAACGGGGATGAGGTGTCCAATTTTGAAGTGATATACATATCACGTAAATACAGCGGAGAACTTAAGCCGCAGGAAGAAGAAATCGAAGAATTGAGATTTTTTGATATTTCGGAAATTACCATGGATATGATTTCACCGCCTATTCGCCCGGTATTTCGGGAATTGCTTTTGAAACGTTACAATACGGAATTGTAAATCAATTTTGGGTGCGAATTTCGCTCGGACAATGATATAATATTAAAGTGTTTTTGATTTTTTAAAAGGACGGGAATACATCCCGGAATTAGTAATTAAGGGGTATTTATGGGAACAAGCAAAGATAAAGCATCTCTACTTGACAAAATAATTGATGGTGTGGCATTGGGATGCCTGCTGTTTTTTGTGTTTTATGTCATTTGGGGCATAAAAGTTTCGCCTGATTTGGGCTTTTTTAATGAACAGGCACATATATTTGACGGCGAGTGGGTTCGTGACGCGTCTGACAGTCCCGACGGCATTGAACATGTTTACAAAATGCCCATGAGCCTTGGACTTAAGGAAGGTGAGACGGCTTCTTTACATACGGTTCTTCCGGATGATGTTGAGACCGGTATGTATCTTTCCATTCACACGGGAAAAAGTTTCACAGCGTATATAGATTCTAAGGAAATATTTTCATTTGATAATAAATCCTCCCTGCTTCCGGGGAATATCACAAAAGCTGTTATTTGCCCGATTCCGTTGGAGGATGAGTATGCGGGTAAAGAACTCACTCTGACTTTTTCGGATGATAAATATCAAAGAAATTCGGTTAATACGGCGTATATAGGCAATTTGATGGGGATAGTCAACCTTTATCTAAGAAACTACGCTGTGCAGTTTGTTCTGGCTTTGCTTTTACTTCTGACTTCTTTGTTAACCATCGTTATTTTCACTTACATTGGAATACGAGACAAACAGAAAGCGATACTGATTTATCTGGCAGAAGCCATTATCCTGATGTGCCTGTGGGTTATTTTGGATACTCCGCTCTTTCAGATAGCATTCAGAGTACATTTCTTTGACGGTATGGCATCGTTTATGCTCGTTGCCACTATGGTTTATCCTTTCAGCAGCTATTTTGATGCTATTACGGGACAAAGAAAACACCATATTTACGTAGTATGTAAGGTGTTAATGCTTCTGAATTTTATCGTGCTGACGGCGTTACATCATTTGGGAATACGAAGCTTTGATAAATCGCTTATATATCTGGATGTAATGCTCGCAGCTTATATCGTTGTACTATTGGCATGTACCATCAGCGATTACGTGACACGTAAGGATAAAAGTCATAGAAACGTTATTATCGGGTTGGTAGGCTTAGGTATATTCGGTGTCCTGGAAATAGTGGTTACCATTGTCACCGCATATTTCCCCTTTAAGGTTGATATCGGAGGACTCTTTGCATTGGTCGGAATGATTTTTTTGTTTATTTTTGCCATTATTGACCAGACGAATGTTTATGAAAACCTCAAGATTGAGACTCAGAATGCCATATCTGCCACAAAGGCAAAATCCGACTTTCTGGCTAATATGTCCCACGAAATCAGAACACCCATCAATGCGATAATGGGTATGAACGAAATGGTACTTCGCGAATGTAAGCAGGAAAGCATTCTGGAATATGCTAAGGATATCAACAGTGCCAGCGAAAACCTTTTGAAGATAGTTAACGACATCCTTGATTTTTCGAAGATTGAGTCCGGAAAACTGGAAATTGTCTGTGGAAATTACGACCTGGGAGAACTGATTTACGACGTTACTACTCTGGTTAACATGAAGGCCGAAAATAAGGGACTTAAGCTTTCGATATCCGTGGATGAGGAAATGCCCTGCATGCTTTACGGTGATGACAAACGCGTCAGGGAAATAATTACCAATATTCTGAATAATGCCGTGAAATATACCGAAGAGGGATTTGTTAATTTAAGCATTACAGGTAAGAAACAGGGTAATGTTGAGCTGCTGTCTATTGTGATAGCGGATTCGGGGCAGGGAATAAAACCCGAAGATATCGATAGTATTTTTGACAGTTTTTCACAGGTCAATTTGAATCAGAACAAGAAAGTCGAAGGCACCGGCTTGGGGCTTTCCATCACCAAGAATCTGGTTGAACTGATGAACGGCAGTATTTCCGTAAAGAGTAAGTACGGCGAAGGCTCTGTTTTTATGGTTGAATTGCCGCAGACGATTGTTTCCGAACAAAAGATGGGCAAATATTTTGACCATCGTCATGCGTCAAATGAAGAAGCCGGAATCGAGTATTCGGATTATGATTTCCGAGAAATTCGTATACTGGTTGTTGACGATACTGCCCTTAACCTCAAGGTAATCAGCAAGTTCCTGGGCAAAACAAAGGCTATTGTTACCTGCGCTTCAAGCGGTGAGGAGATGCTTGACTTAATCACCCAAAATAAATACGACATTATTCTGCTGGATCATATGATGCCCAACATGGATGGAATTGAAGCTTTAAAACGTTCCAAAGAACTTGAGAATAATCAATGTAAGGATACTCCGGTTGTTGCGCTTACCGCCAATGCGATTGTCGGGGCCAAAGAAATGTATCTGGAAGCCGGATTTGACGACTATCTGAGCAAACCCATCAAAATGGAAGACTTGTGCGAAAAGATCAGTTCCGTGATAAAAATGTCAAGATAGTGAAACATGAAAAATAATGACCTCCGTTTTGGAAAAAGCGGAGGTCAATGTATGTTATTAATTCTGTTTATTTGAAATTGTAAAAGCAATCTGCCGTTTAAAGCATTAAGCGGTAGATTTTTTCTATATCGGATTTATCCAAGGTGGTAAAGCCGGTAATGGATCCGTTACGGTTTCCGGATACGCAACATTCGGCCATGGCGGAAATGTCGGCTTCTTTGGCTCCGAGTTCTTCAAAATTTTTGGGCATTCCTATTGAGATGAGGAATTTACGTAATGCTTCTATACCGGCTTTGGCGGTGTTTTCGGGATTATAGTAATCCATTTGACAGCCCCAGACTCTGACTGCTATCTGAGCAAAACGCATTACATCATGCTGTATGGTATAGGTAAAGACTGCCGGCATGGTTACGGCTAAGCCTGCACCGTGAGCACAATCGTACATGGCTGACAATTCATGCTCAATATTGTGGCTGGTCCAGTCCTGGCTACGTCCTACTCCACAGGAATTATTGTGAGCCATCATGCCTGCCCACATGATGTTGGCACGTGCATCGTAATCTTCGGGATTTTTGATGACTTTGGGAGCTTCATTAACCATTGTAAGGATTAATGCTTCTATCATTCTGTCCGTAACTTCGACGTTTTTGGTATTGGTCAGATATCTTTCGTAGAGATGGGCGATAATATCTGTGACACCGCAGGCTGTCTGATATGCACTCAGTGTCATGGTCAAAGAAGGATTCAGAACGGAAAAGACAGGACGCAGGGCATCACCGCTTGCTCCACGCTTTAACATACCGTCTTCTTTGGTAATAACGGAATCGGGAGAGCCCTCTGAACCTGCTGCGGATATAGTTAATACTGTTGCTACGGGCAATGCCTTTTCAACTAGCTTGCCTTCGTAAAAATCCCAGAAATCTCCGTCATATAAAGTTCCTGCAGCAATGGCTTTCGATGAATCGATTACAGAACCTCCGCCGACTGCCAGAATGAAATCAATGCCTTCTTTTTTACATAAATCAATGCCTTCATAAACAAGTCCGCTTCTGGGATTGGGCTTAACGCCTCCCAAAAGAACGTACTTTATACCTTCGTTATCCAAAGATGCCTTAACCCTGTCCAAAAGGCCCGAACGAATAACAGAGCCACCACCGTAGTGAATTAATACCTTGGTGCCGTTGAAACGACGAATTAATTTGCCGCAATCAGATTCGCGATCTTTACCGAATGCAAAATAAGTCGGTGCGTAGAAATTAAAATTATCCATTTTTATACCCCCATAATTGTTTTATAGAACCTATATCATTATATCAGTTTGCCCGGTTGAATAAAATTATTATTAGCATCTTTGTTTGAAATACTTTTTGCGGTATACTGTTTTGTAATATTTGTGCGGAGACAGTATGAAAATAACGATTTTATGCGTTGGCAAAATAAAAGAGCGGTTTTACAAAGACGCCGTAGACGAATACTTAAAGAGATTGTCACGGTATTGTAATATGGAAATAATTGAACTTCCTGATGAAAAGACGCCTGATAAAGCACCCGAATCCGTATGTACGGAAATAAAGGACAAAGAAGGCGAACGTATTTTATCAAAAATAAAGGACGGTTCGTATGTTATTACGCTCGAAATCGAAGGCGCGAAGATTACTTCCGAGAAACTTGCCGGGAAAATAGATGAACTGGGAGTTTCGGGAGTGAGTCACATTACGTTTATCATCGGCGGGTCCCTCGGGCTTTCGCAAAATGTTACGAAGCGTGCCGATTACCACTTGAGTTTTTCGGACATGACATTTCCTCATCAATTGATGAGAGTGATTTTGCTTGAGCAAATATACAGATCATATCGTATAATAAATAATGAACCGTACCACAAATAATTTGGGAGATGTTTTATGAAAAAAAGATTTTTGGCAATGCTTTTGATTTGCATGATGGCTTTCAGTGTTACCGCATGCTCGGTTTGGCCGATTTCTTTGTTTACCAAAGAAGAGGAAGAAGAGGATGAGGACGATACCGAAAAGGAAGAAAAGAAGTCCAAGAAGAAAAAGGAAAAAAAAGATAAAGATAAAAAGGATAAAGAAGAGGAACCGACTCCTCAGCCGACACCGGATTATTCGGAGCGTGGCGAAGGATACGTAGATTATGAACTGGAATATCATTACCAATACACACAGGATGAAGTGGACTATACTCTTTTGGCCAAAGAAAGTTATGAGACCGTAAAAATCCTGTCGGATGATTATCCGGAGCTTAAGAATGCGGTTGATGCACTTAATTCCGAAATGACCGAATATACCGAAAGTGACTATGCGTGGATACAGGAATCGGCTGTAGAGTATGCCGATGATATTAAAAGTTCCGGCGGATATTATGATATCAGCGCGCGTATGAGCATAGTACGTTCCGATGAAGACATCTTCAGCATGAAGAGAAGTTATTCGTCTTATGCAGGAGGTGCTCATCCTTATGAGTTCTTCACCGGATATAATTTTGATACGAAAACCGGCAAAAAAATAGGAGTTGTAGATTTATTCCCTAACGGAGCTACGGCGGCGGATGCCATAGCAGCAATTTTGCTTGAAAACTATCCGGAAGATACGTTTTTTGCGATTAATCCCGAACTTGACGAGGACGCACCCGTAGTGCAGCTTGCAAAAGAAATATACAATTCGTATTTCTATGTTTACCCGGATGGGGAACAACCGACTTATGAACTTACTTTTGTTATGTGCAACAACGGAGTTGCCGTAACATTTAATCCATATGATATAGCTGCATATGCGTTCGGAGCCATTACGGCATTCCTTCCTTATGATGAGTATGCCGATATTATGGACCCTCAGTATGTATGTCCCAGAGACAATTTTGCCGAAAGACTGGATGCTTTTTATAATTACAGAGGTGCCGATGTGGACAATGACGGTAAGTACGATAACCTTTATGTGTACATGAATGCCGTTTATGATGAGTACGATCCGACGTTTACGTATTTCGACTCGCTGACAATTTCCGTTAATGACAATGAATATGTTGATGAGGATACCACGGAAGCATTCGAGTATGAAGTGTATATTGTTAAAAATAACGGATGTGATTATATTTATCTGCAGACTCACGGAATGAATGATTACAGTGTAATCAATGTTTATGATTTAAACGGAGGGGATATCGTTAAAGTCGGACAACTGGATGGTGAGGTAAAGTGCTTTGCAAATCCTCAGTATTTTGAAATAGCTACGCATTTTGATATCCTGAGCACTTATCAGGGCACGGCTCATTATGAGATGGGTGATGACGGTATGCCGGTAAAGCTTGATGAGAGATATTCGATAGAGTATATGGAGGATATACCTCTGGTTTCCGTTAAAGAAATGTCGCTTGATGTAGTTGACCCCGATACTTTGGAAGTAAAGGAAACAAAGGAGTTCCCTGCCGGAACGACATATAATTTTGTATCAACCGACGGCGAAGACGATGTACTCTTCAAGCTTGACAGCGGTGATTATGTCATGATGACATCCGTAAGAGACGGTGAAGGGTATGAAACCGTTAACGGAGAATCGGTATATGATCTATTTGAAACCGTTTGGTATGCCGGATAATTTTTCCGGATGAAAATAGTTGGAAAAATTATTAAAATAAAAAAGGATTTTGACCTCGATTGCAGAATATTGTTATCGAGGTCATTTTTTATGAACATTAGAGAACGAATCGAACAACTTGAAAAAGAAAATTTAAGTCCGTATGCAATGCATTCCCTGGACTCCAAAGGCAGACTCAAAGATGAGGAACAATGTGATATACGTCCTGTATTTCAACGTGACAGAGACAGAATTCTTCATTCCAAATCGTTTAGACGATTAAAGGATAAAACGCAGGTCTTTTTGACTCCCGAGGGTGACCATTACAGGACGCGCTTGACGCATACTTTGGAAGTGTCCCAGAATGCCAGAACCATAGCAAAGGCCCTTCGAATGAACGAAGATTTGGTTGAAGCCATAGCCTTGGGACATGATTTGGGTCATACTCCGTTCGGACATGCGGGAGAAAGAGCATTAAATGCCGTATGTCCTTTTGGATTCGAACATGCAGAACAGTCGGTTCGTACAGTCGATATACTCGAAAAGGGCGGTCAGGGACTTAATCTGACATTTGAAGTCAGAGACGGAATATTGAATCACCAAACAAAAGGAATGCCGGCTACCTTGGAGGGCAAGATAGTTCGTATTTCTGATAAGATCGCATATATTCACCATGATATGGATGATGCAATCAGAGCGGGAATCCTCAAGGAAAGTGATGTTCCCAGAGAAATAACAGATGTTATCGGAGATACTACCGGCAAACGACTCGATCACTTTATTCATGATATAGTGCAAAACAGCCTGGATAAGGATGATATATCAATGTCGGCGCCCGTTGAAAAGGCCATGAAGGATTTGAGAAAATTCATGTTCGAGCATGTATATACCAATCCCGAAGCCAAATCCGAAGAGACAAAGGCCGAGATGCTGGTACAGACTCTTTACAGCTACTACAGACATCATCTGGAAAAACTGCCCGAAGATTTGCGTCGCCTGATTACCATGGGTGAGAGCGAGGAAAGAATCGTATGTGACTATATAGGAGCTATGACCGACAGATTCGCCATAGCACAGTATGATGAGATATATGTGCCAAAGTTTTGGCATGGTTAAAGATGAACTATCCTGAAGAAATAATCGAAGAGGTGCGTTCGCGAAACGATATAGTTGATGTGGTTTCGCGTTACGTCAAAATTCAAAAAAAGGGAAGCAGTTATTTCGGACTGTGTCCCTTTCATAATGAAAAGAGCGCTTCGTTTTCGGTTTCGGGCAATAAGCAGATGTTCTACTGCTTCGGATGCGGAGCCGGTGGAAATGTTATTACCTTTGTAATGAAATACGAGAATTTTACATTTCAGGAAGCGGTAAAAATGCTTGCAGACAGGGCCGGAATAGCTTTGCCGGAGCCTGAGTATTCCGAAGAAGCCAAAAAGCGCGAAAACAAAAGACAGTTGTTGCTCAGTATAAATAAAGAGGCGGCGAAGTATTTTTATTATCAGTTGCGCTCGAAAGTTGGAGAAAAAGGACTGGAATATTTCAAGGATCGAAAACTTTCCGATGAGACCATGAAACAGTTTGGCTTGGGATATTCTCTGACCACGCCGGCCGATTTGACGGCATACCTAAAAAGCAAGGGCTTCGAGGATGCTGATATTATCGAGGCGGGTTTGTCCACTCATGATGAACGATACGGGATTCATGATAAATTCTGGAATCGTGTGATGTTTCCCATTCAGGATACCAATCACAGAGTAATAGGTTTCGGCGGCAGAGTTATGGGCGACGGCAAACCAAAGTACCTGAATTCGCCGGAAACCATGATTTTTGATAAGAGCAGAAACCTGTACGGATTGAATTTCGCCCGCTCATCGCGAAGACCGTATGTGATTTTGTGCGAGGGCTATATGGATGTTATAGCCATGCATCAAGCCGGATTTGACTGCGCGGTGGCCTCCTTGGGAACTGCATTTACACAGGGGCAGGCTACCTTACTTAAACGATATACCAAAAACATAATTTTGGCGTATGATTCGGACGAAGCCGGAACAAAAGCGGCATTGAGGGCTATTGAGATAGTAAACAGCGTTGGCGGAGATTTATCCTCGAAGGTTTTGTCTTTGTCACCGTATAAAGATCCTGATGAATTCATAAAGAATCTGGGACAGGAAGCATTCGAAGAAAGAATAAATAATGCCGAAAACAGTTTCTTTTTTGAAATAAGAATCCTCTCAAACGGATATAATCTAAAAGACCCGGAGGATAAAACCAGATTTCATATGGAAATCGCAAAGAAACTTTGTGAGTTCGATGAAGAGGTAAAAAGAGAAAATTATACCAAGGCCGTGGCCGAAAAATATGAAATCGGGTATGAGAATTTAAAGAAAGCGGTAGCGGGGCATGCGCTAAAGACCGGCGAGGCAAAGCCTTATGTAAGGCCCAAGAGCACGGTGGTATCAAAAGACCCCGAAGAAGGCAAAAAGATGCCTCAAAAACTGTTCCTCACCTGGATAACCGATGAGCCTGCGCTGTACGGTAAGGTTAAAAAATATGTGTCGTATGAGGACTTTACCACGGACACATACCGAAAAGTAGCCAAAAAGCTCTTTGAAGACCTAGAGGAAGACAAGGTTAATCCGGCAGCCATAATCAGCATGTTCGATGACGAAGAAGAACAGCGTGAGGTGGCGTCGCTGTTTAACAGTAAGTTACCGCAGATTGAATCAAAAGATGACAGGCAGAAAGCCTTTCATGATATTCTTTATTCACTAAAGAAAAACAGTCTGGATTACTACAATTCCAAACTGGGAAGCGATGTTGATGCCATAAATCAGGTAATAAGCGGCAAAAAAGCATTGGAAGAAATCAAAAAAACATATATACAACTGGAGGAGTAAAAATGGGCAGAAAGAAAAAGACGGAAGTCGAAGCACCTGTAATGGAGGGCGCCGAGGAAATAGTGGAATTCGACGAAGGATTTGAGGGTGAAATCCTGGAAGATATTCCCGAAATCCCCGACAATCCGGATGACCTATGCGCACCGCAAAGCACTCTCGATGAAGCAACCATGGAAAAGTTCAATGAGAAGCTTAAAGGCATATTAAAGGTTGCAAAGAAGAAAAAGAATGTTCTTGATTATAAGGAAGTAGCGGATTATTTCGCAGATTTGAATCTGCCCGACGATCAGTTTGATCGTGTTAACGAATTCTTGGAACAGAACGGAATCGATGTTTTGAGAATGAGCGAAGAAGACGATGTGGACGAAGAAGAGATTATTCTGACGGAAGAAGACGAGGTTGATGTTGAAAACATCGATTTGTCTGTTCCCGAAGGTGTTTCCATCGAAGATCCTGTCAGAATGTATCTGAAGGAAATAGGAAAGGTACCTCTTCTATCCGCAGATGAAGAAATAGTCCTGGCTAAAAAGATGGAATTGGGTGATGCCGCACAAAGAAGACTCCCCGAAGCCAAGGAAGAACTTGAAAATACCAAAAAGAAGAAGGAAGCAGCCGCTCTCGAAGAAGAAATCAGTGAGTTGCAGAATGCTTATGACGAAGGCGAAGAGGCAAAGAAAAAGCTGGCAGAAGCTAACTTGAGACTGGTTGTATCAATCGCAAAGAGATATGTCGGCAGAGGAATGCTTTTCCTTGACCTGATTCAGGAAGGTAACCTCGGACTTATTAAGGCTGTAGAAAAGTTCGATTACACCAAGGGCTATAAGTTCTCGACATATGCTACATGGTGGATTCGTCAGGCTATTACCAGAGCTATAGCAGATCAGGCCAGAACTATTCGTATTCCGGTTCATATGGTTGAAACCATCAATAAATTGATCAGAGTATCAAGACAGCTTCTTCAGGAACTCGGAAGAGAACCTTTGCCGGAGGAAATAGCCGCAGAAATGGATCTTCCTGTTGAAAGAGTCAGAGAAATACTGAAGATATCACAGGAACCTGTTTCTTTGGAAACTCCCATAGGCGAGGAAGAAGATTCACATTTGGGCGACTTTATTCAGGATGACAATGTTCCCGTACCTGCCGATGCTGCAGCATTTACTTTGTTAAAGGAACAGTTGGTTGAAGTATTGGGTACGCTCACCGATCGAGAACAGAAGGTACTGAGATTGAGATTCGGCCTGGATGATGGCAGAGCACGTACGCTTGAAGAAGTCGGCAAGGAATTTAACGTTACACGTGAACGTATCAGACAGATTGAAGCAAAGGCATTAAGAAAGCTTCGTCATCCGAGCCGCTCCAGAAAGTTAAAGGATTATCTGGATTAATGAATATTTCCAAGAGGATGGAATGCATCATATCGATGGTCACACCGGGGTATTCGGTGTGTGATGTGGGATGCGATCACGCATTTATCAGCATAGCCTTGGTGAAGAGGCGTATCTCGCCGAAGGCCTTGTGTATGGACATAAATGAAGGCCCGCTTCGCGGAGCAAAGGAGCATATAGATGAAGAGGGGCTCGGTGAACTCATTTCGGTGAGATTGTCCGACGGGCTTAAAAAATATGTTCCGGGGGAGGCCGACTCGCTGATAATAGCCGGAATGGGCGGACCTCTTTTATGCGATATTCTGTCCGAGAATATCAATAACACACGTGATTTTAAAGAAATGATTTTATCTCCGCAGTCTGAAATAGCAGATTGCAGGAAATATCTATATCAAAACGGATTCGTTATAGCAAATGAAAACATGGTGTTTGATGAGGGCAAATTCTATGTTGTCATGCGCGTAATAAAGCAGGAAGAAGTTTACGGCGAAGGTAAATGTCCGATGCTTACCGAACGGGAAGCAATGTTTGGACCGTGCCTTATTCGTGAAAGAAATCCGGTTTTGGCCGATTACTTGAGCAGAGAGTCGGAAAAGACCGAAAATGTGTTATGTAAACTTAAGAAAACTGAAATAACGGACGATATTAAATATAGAGTTGGGGTTTTACAAGCAAAGAAGCAGATGATTGATGAAACATTGTCTTTCATCCGGGAATAAGGAGGGTATATGCCGAAACTTTTAATTGATCAAAAAGAGTACGAATACGAAGCAGGAACGAAATTTGAGTACATTGCCAAGGACTTTCAGTCAAACTATGAAGATATGATTGGACTGGTAATCGAAGACCGCAAGATTCGCGAATTGACAAAGACTACGCAAAAGGATGCCACCTTGCAGTTTATTACTCTCAAGGACACCATCGGTCACAAAGCGTACGTTCGTACCGCTACCATGACTTTGATTAAGTCTATATACGATGCCTTGGGACGTGACAACATCGAAAGAGTTAAAGTAGAGTTTGCCATCGGTCAGGGATATTATATTGAAGTCAAGATAAAGGGACGTTCCATTACCGAGGACGACGCCAACGCCATTAAAGCAAGAATGGATGAACTTATTGACGCAGACAGACCTATTACCAAGCGCTCATATTCAAAGGACGAAGCCATAAAACTCTTTGCGAAACTCGGCATGAATGACAAGGTCAAACTTTTCAGATACAGACGTTCATCATCCATTAATGTATATTGCCTTGATGATTATTATGACTACTATTACGGATATATGCTGCCCAGCACGGGTTATATCAAGTATTATGATCTGATGCAGTACGAAGACGGATTGATGCTTCTCATTCCGAACAGGCAGCAGCCGGATAAACTTGATTATTTCGAGCCCAGAGCCAAACTGTTTTCAACCATGAATACTGCCGACCAGTGGGGCATCAACATGGGAATAGAGACAGTCGGTGACTTAAATGACAAAGTCTGTGAAGGCTCAATGGACGATATGATTTTGGTAGCCGAGGCGTTGCAGGAGCGCAGAATCGGTGAAATAGCCAAAGAGATAGTTGAGCGCGAGAACGTAAAGTTCATACTGATAGCAGGACCGTCTTCTTCGGGCAAAACCTCATTTGCGCACAGATTGTCAATTCAGCTCAGAACATATGGAATGATTCCTCATCCAATAAGTCTTGATAACTACTATGTTCCCAGAGACCGCACTCCGCTCGATGCCGACGGCAAACCCGATTACGAGTGTCTGGAAGCAATTGATACGGATCTGTTTAACGAGAACATGAGCAACTTGCTAAAGGGTGAAAGAGTAGAACTGCCGGAGTATAATTTCAAGACCGGTAACAGAGAATATAACGGAAACTTTATGCAGTTGGGCGATGAAGATATTCTGGTTATCGAAGGAATTCACGGTCTTAATCCCAAAACGAGTGCTAAGCTGCCCGATGAAAGTAAGTTTAAGATTTTCATTTCGGCTTTAACAACGTTAAATATCGATGATCATAACAGAATTCCGACAACGGATGCCAGAATGTTACGTCGTATAGTACGTGATGCCCGCACCAGAGGTGCATCTGCCAAGATAACCATAGATATGTGGCCTTCGGTTAGACGAGGAGAGGAAATGTATATCTTCCCGTATCAGGAGAGTGCTGACGTAATGTTTAACTCCGCTTTGATATATGAACTCGCAGCATTAAAGCAGTATGCTGAACCGTTGCTGTTCAATATTACGGAGGATGAACCCGAGTACTTTGAAGCAAAGAGAATGCTGAAGTTCCTGGAATACTTTGTGGGAATCGATCCCAAGCATGTTCCGAACAATTCCCTTTGCCGCGAATTTATCGGGGGATCGTACTTTAAGGTGTAAAATGTAGAGGACGCGCAAATGCGATATTGCTTTGCATACGTTCCGTAAGCATATATGCAGTTTGCTATCGTATAGATAAGGCCTGCGCCTTCGGTATTACTTTGCTCACACCCTGCGTTGCGTAAGTATATATACAGTTTGCTTCCTACTCTGCGTAAAATGTGTTTTCTAAATGCTTCCTCAAGGTTTCGGAAACGGACGCGAACGTCGCACCCGACATCCGTGTAACTGGGTCCCCTTCGGGGACCATTGCTCCTATTTCGGCATCCATGCCGAAAACATTATCTCAGTGGCCCATACGTTCCACTGAGATAAAGGCTCCGCGTGGATGCGCAGGGATTCGATGCGGTATTATGTCAGCTTACGCTGACTCGAATCCCGCGCCAAGACTCGCAAGCGAGTCTTGATTGGTATTTAGGAAGCATTAAGAAAACTCAATTTTACTCCGCAAGGAACGCAAACTGCATATATGCTTACTCCACTTACGTTATTGCCAGCTTAAGGAAAAAGCAAGGCCGGAGAATTCGGTGTTGGTTTGCGAATCGATAGGACGAAATTGTGCTTTTGACTTAGAAACTGGACTAACTGTAGGCAAAAACCCCTGGACGGGGTTTTTAGGTTCAATTTGGCAACGGATTGCCAATTGAAGCGGCCGAACGCATTCGAAGATGCGAGTTTCTTAGCCAAAAGCGCAGTGGAGGACGTGTGAGCAAAGTAATACCAAATTCGTAGGCCGTATCAATCAGAGTA
>JAZUFW010000054.1:0-68763 GCA_045640905.1 Lachnospiraceae bacterium | reverse complement strand
CCCAAAGTAAGCGTTGATAACAGAAAATTATCCGGAGCTGAAGCATTGGTTCGCTGGTACAGAGACGGCGTGGTTGTTCCTCCGATGGATTTTGTTCCTGTTCTCGAAGAAAACTCACTTATTTATGAGCTTGACTTTTATGTCTTTGACAAGACCTGCAGAAACATTAAGGAATGGTTAAACCGAGGTTTGGAACCGGTCAGAATTTCCACCAATTTTTCAAGAGGTCATTTAAAGAATACCAATACTGCTGACCGCATTCTTTCAATAATGGAGCGATACGGCGTTGACGGGAAATATATCCAGGTAGAAATTACCGAAATGTCAGGCTACGAAGATATTAAGGAGATGCTTAAGCTGATTGCCGCACTTCATGAATACGGAGTAACGGTTGCAATTGATGATTTCGGTATCGGTTATTCATCATTAAATTTGCTGAAAGATTATGACGCCGATATCGTAAAGATTGATAAATCACTGCTGGATGATGTGGCCGATAATGAAAAGGCCAGAAAGCTTCTTGAATATATTATCATGATGTCTCATGACATAGGTATGGATGTAGTTATCGAAGGCGTGGAAACAAAAGAACAGCTTGATTACGTTAATTCTATCGGATGTGATTATGTGCAGGGCTTTTATTTTGACAAGCCCCTTCCCGATGATGAATTTGTAAAGCGTCTTGAAACCATGGATTATTAGAAAAATCTCTTGACAAAGGGATTAACGACATTTATAATTCAAAAAGTGTGTTGATTTACACGTGATTTTGAGCAAATAAGGAGGTGTAGATATGTCAATCTGTCCTAAAAATAAATCCTCAAAAGGAAGAAGAGATAAGAGACGTGCTAATTGGAAGATGAGCGCTCCTAATCTGGTTAAGTGCAGCAAGTGTGGCGCGTTAATGATGCCTCATAGAGTTTGCAAGGCTTGTGGATCTTATAATAAAAAAGAGATTATTACAGCCGAATAATTTTTGACTAATGTGACCCGGTCTTTTGACCGGGTTTTTTCCTTTTTTAAACTAAATTAATCATTCATATTCATACACTTTTCTTGATTTTTTTTCCCCCCTTTAGTATATTTATTAGAGATTGTTTATGAGGGGGATTTATGTCCGATTTGGTTAAAGTAGCTTTAGACGGTATGGGTGGAGACAATGCTCCTTTGGAGATTGTTAAAGGTGCTGTCGAAGCGGTAAATGAATCAAAAGATATTAAGGTTTATATAACCGGTTTGGAAGAGGTTATTTCGGCAGAATTGAAGAAATATACATACGACAATGATAGAATTGAAGTCGTAAATGCTACCGAAATAATCGAGATGGCCGAACCGCCTGTTATGGCTATCAGACGAAAGAAAGATTCGTCATTGGTTAAAGCCATGAATTTGGTTAAAGAAGGAACTTGCGACGGAATTGTTTCGGCAGGCAGTACCGGTGCTACGTTGGTAGGCGCACAGTTGATTGTCGGACGAATCAAAGGTGTTGAAAGATCTCCTTTGGCTCCACTTATTCCTACCGTTAACGGAAGCAGCCTCTTAATTGATTGCGGTGCAAATGTGGATGCCAGATCCAGTCATTTATTGCAGTTTGCAAAAATGGGTGCCGTATATATGGAATCCGTTATGGGAATTAAAAACCCAAAAGTCGGCATAGTTAATATAGGTGCCGAAGAAGAAAAGGGAAATGCGCTTGTTAAGGAAACATATCCTTTGCTTAAGAACTGTCCCGATATCAATTTTATCGGTTCGGTTGAAGCCAGAGATATTCCTTTTGGAGCTGCGGACGTATATGTTTGTGAAGCATTTACCGGAAACGTAATTTTGAAGATGTATGAAGGCGTCGGAAGCGCCCTTATATCTAAAGTAAAAGAAGGAATGATGAGCTCGTTGAAGAGTAAAATAGGTGCACTTTTGGTTAAGGATGCATTAAAGACCACTCTTAAGAGTTTTCAGACCGATGAATACGGCGGAGCTCCGATGCTGGGCCTTAACGGTTTGGTTGTTAAAACTCACGGCAGTTCAAAGTCCAAAGAAATTAAGAATTCTATATTGCAGTGTATTGCGTTTAAAGAACAGCATATTAATCAAAAGATTAAAGATAAATTATCTTTGAAAGAAGATTACGAATAAAGGAGAGTAATTATTATGGAGTTCGAAAAATTAAAACAGATTATTGCGGATGTACTTAATGTGGATCCTGATGAAATCACTATGGATACAACATTTGTTGATGATCTCGGAGCCGATTCTTTGGATGTATTCCAGATTGTAATGGGAATCGAAGAAGAGTTTGATATCGAAGTATCCGCAGAAGATGCAGAAAAGATAACGACAGTTGAGGAAGCTGTTAATTTAATTAAGAGTGCTGTTAATTAACAAGAGCCCTTAGGGGCTTTTGTTATGTAATAAACCACTTTTCATTTTGGCGTATGAACAGAACAGATTATGAAGTTTTAGAAGAAAGAATTGAATATACTTTCAAGAATCTCGAATTGTTAAAACTGGCATTGACCCACAGCTCATATTCAAATGAGATGAAGATAAACAAATACGGTGATTACGAACGTATTGAGTTTTTGGGAGATGCGGTTCTGGAACTATCGAGTTCCCAGTTCTTTTATATTAATAATCCGCAGATGAATGAAGGTGAACTGACTAAGCTACGTTCTTCAATGGTATGTGAAATGGCTTTGGCATATTGTGCCAGAGAGTTTGGACTTCAGGAGTTCATTTTGCTTGGAAAAGGTGAAGAAGCTACCGGCGGACGAAATCGTGATTCAATAGTTTCAGATGTGTTTGAAGCATTGATTGGAGCTATTTATTTGGACGGAGGTTTTGAACCGGCCGATAAGTTTATTGTTGCCCATGTCATGAAAGATTTGGAAAGCAAAAAGCTTTTTATTGACGCCAAAACTCTTTTACAGGAACGTGTTCAAAAGAACGGCAAAACATTGGAATACCGTTTGGTAAAAGAAGAAGGACCCGATCATGATAAGAACTTCATAGTTGAAGCGTATATTGATAATCAATTGTCCGGTCATGGTTCCGGAAAATCAAAAAAAGCTGCCGAACAGCAGGCGGCATTTGACGTATTGACTCAAATGGAGAAATAGATGTACTTAAAATCGATTGAAATCCATGGATTTAAATCCTTTGCCAACAAAATAGTATTTAAGTTTCACAACGGAATTACAGGCATAGTAGGTCCTAACGGTTCCGGCAAATCCAATGTTGCCGATGCCGTCAGATGGGTTCTGGGTGAACAAAGAATAAAGCAGCTTCGCGGTGCTTCAATGCAGGACGTTATTTTTTCGGGAACTGAATTGAGAAAACCGCAGGGGTATGCTTTTGTTGCTATTACGTTGGATAACTCCGATCATCAGCTGGCTACGGATTTTGATGAAGTGACTGTAGCCCGCAGAATATACAGATCCGGTGAAAGTGAATATCTTTTGAACGGCAATCCCTGTCGATTAAAGGATGTTAACGAATTGTTTTACGATACCGGTATAGGTAAAGAAGGCTACTCTATAATCGGACAGGGTCAGATTGATAAAATTTTGTCCGGAAAGCCCGAAGAAAGAAGAGAACTTTTTGATGAAGCTGCAGGTATTGTTAAGTTTAAAAAGCGTAAAGCTGCTGCAGCCAAAAAACTTGAGGACGAGCAGAATAATCTGGTCCGTGTAAAAGATATTTTATCCGAATTGGAAAAGCAGGTCGGACCTTTGGAAAAGCAATCCGAGAAAGCGAAGATTTACTTAAAGAAGAAGGAAGAATTAAAGTCTTTGGACGTTAATATGTTCCTTTTGGAAAATAAGAAGCTGGAAGATGATTTAAATAAAGTAACTGAAAATCATAAGATAGCATCCAAAGACCTGGAGTCTGTTTCGATGCAGTACGATTCCATTAAAGAAGAGTACGAGAAGATGCAGACCGAGATAGAGGAACTCGAAAATATCATTAATGAAGGCCGAGAGTCTTTATCGAATACGTCAGTTCTGAGAGGGAAACTGGAGGGTGAGATTAACGTTCTTAAAGAACAGATTAAATCCGCTCATTCGAACGAAGAACATTTTCTGCAAAGAAAGACGGCTATTTCCGGCGCTATCGAGGAAAAGAATGCCGAACTTAATGAAATTCTCGAAGATAAAAAGAGCATAGATGAAAATGCTTCGGAAGTCGAAAAGCAAAGAGACGAAGCAAAACAGCTTCTTTTGGATGTCCAAAACAGAATCGAAGAACTGAACAATGATATCGAAAGCGGTAAGAATACCATTATCGATACATTGAACATGAGGGCTACCATTAAGTCGAAGTTATCAAGACTCGATTCGATGACAGAGTCCATAAATATCAGGAAATCCGAACTTACTTCACGACTTTTGCGTGTAAAATCGGATGAGGCCAAGCAGGAAGAGACTATTAAGAGCCTGGAAGCCGAATTTGAAAAAATCGCCAATGAAATAACTGCTTTGCAGCAAAGTCAGGAATCAAAGGAAGAAGAACTGGCTTTGGTTCGTGAGGAATTGTCCAAAAAGGATGAAGAACTGCGTGATACGCAGGTTAAGTTCCATCAGAGCAAATCAAAACTTGAAGCTATTACAAATTTGACCGAAAGATATGAAGGTTACGGCGGATCGGTTAAAGCTGTAATGGAACAGAAAGAATCGAACAAGGGAATAATCGGTGTAGTAGCCGATATTATTAAGGTTGACCAGAAATACGAGGTTGCCATAGAAACAGCACTCGGCGGAAATATTCAGAATATCGTTACCGATGATGAAGAAACCGCAAAGAAGATGATTTCCTACCTCAAGTTTCATAAGGCCGGTCGTGCGACATTCTTACCTTTGACATCAATAACCAATCCTCAGGAGTTCAAGAATCCCGAATCACTTAATGAAAAAGGTGTTATCGGAATGGCTGATGAATTGGTCAATATTGAAAAGAAGTATCAGAATGTAGCCAAGTCCATGCTCGGACGAATCCTTGTTGTCGATAACGTAGATAATGCGGTAAAGATTGCGAAGAAGTATGAATACGGAATTCGCATGGTTACTTTGGAAGGAGAATTACTGGTTCCCGGCGGTGCCATTTCCGGTGGTACTTTTAAAAACAGTTCAAACCTCTTGTCGAGAAGACGTGAAATCGACGAACTGGAGAAACAGGTTAAAGAGGATGCCGCTCGTATCGATGAGATACTTGAAGAGATTGAAGAAACCAAGAAAAAGCGTAATAAATTGCGCCTTTTGATAGAAGAAGACAAGGCAAGCGAGCAGAGAAAACTAATCGAACAGAATACTGCCCGATTAAATGTCTTGAAAGCAAAAGAGCGTAAGGACGAAGCTTTCGAGGGCTCTTTGGAATTAAAGAACGAAGAAAACGAGATAGAAACGCAGATTAAAGAAATAGCTCTGAACAAAGAAGAGATTAATCTGGAACTGAATTCTTCATTGGAACTTGAAAAGAATGTTGAAAAGAAGATTAATGAACTTCAGGCAGAACTTGAAAAGAAGCGTGAAGAGGAGACCGTTCATTTGGCTAAGGTTTCCGATTGGGAAGTTGAGGTTTCAAAAGTACTTCAAACCGTTTCGTTCAAGCAGGAAAATGTTGATCGTATTAATTCCGAAATAGACAGACTGAAGGCTGAACTTGCTGAGGTTGACGAATCATATACCACATCGTTAAGTGATGTTTCGGTTAAAGAAAACAACATAAAAGAAATAGAAGAAACCATCAAAGCTTCCTTTACGGCACAGACAGATGCTGAAGGCAAACTGAATGAAAATACAAAGCGTAAAGAAGAATTGATGGCAAAACAAAAAACATTCTTTGACGACCGTGAAGCTTTGTCGGAAAGACTTAATAACCTTGATAAGGAAGTTTACAGACTGACTAACCAGAAGGAACGTCTGGAAGAAAGTCTTTCAAACCAGATAAGCTACATGTGGGAAGAGTATGAGATTACTTTGACAGATGCCGTATCTTTGCGTGATGAGAATATGAACGATCTGTCGGCAATGAAGAAGCAATCCAATACCTTAAAGAGTGAAATAAAGAGCCTGGGTGATGTCAACGTAAATGCCATTGAAGATTATAAAGTCTTGATGGAAAGATATACATTCTTAAAGACGCAGCATGATGATTTGATTGAAGCTTCGAAGACTTTGGAAGGTATTATAGTCGAATTGGATACTGCCATGCGTAAACTCTTTAACGAAAAGTTTAAAGAAATCGGAAATGAGTTTAACAAGGTATTTAAAGAGCTGTTCGGAGGCGGTACCGGTTCGTTGGAACTAATCGAAGACGAGGATATTTTGGAAGCCGGAATACGCATTATTGCGCAGCCGCCCGGAAAGAAACTGCAGAATATGATGCAGCTTTCGGGAGGAGAAAAGGCTTTGACAGCTATCGCATTGCTGTTTGCCATTCAGAATCTTAAGCCGTCACCTTTCTGTCTGCTTGATGAAATTGAGGCAGCTTTGGATGAAAGCAATGTCGTAAGGTTTGCACAGTATCTTCATAAGTTGACCAAGAACACACAGTTCATTGTTATCACTCACAGACGAGGAACAATGGAACAGGCTGACAGATTGTATGGTATCACCATGCAGGAAAAGGGTGTTTCAGCGCTCGTTTCCGTTAACCTGATAGATGAGGAGTTAGAAGATTAATGGGATTTTTCGGGAAACTTTTCGGCAATTTAAAAAGCGAAATTGACGAAGATTTTTATGATTTTATGTTTGAAAATCTGATTTTGGGTGATGTCGGAGTTAAGACGTCCTCAAAGCTGATTGATGACTTGAGAGAAACTGCTGAAAGTAAAAAAATTAAAACAGCAGACGAATGCAAGGAAATATTAAAGCAGTCCATGAAAGACCTGATGATTATTCCCGATGATGTTTATGAATTTGAGAACAAAAAGACAGTAATTTTTGTTATCGGAGTAAACGGTGTCGGAAAAACAACTACTATCGGTAAAATCGCTTCTATTTACAAAAATAAAGGCAAGAAAGTTCTTTTGTGTGCTGCCGATACGTTCAGAGCCGCAGCAACCGAACAACTTAAAGAGTGGTCTGTAAGAGCCGGAGTTGATATGGTTGGCGGTGTGGAAGGTCAGGATCCTTCATCTGTTCTTTTTGATGCCATTGCATCCGCAAAAGCCAAAGATGTGGATTTGCTTATAGTTGATACCGCCGGCAGACTTCATAATAAAAAGAATCTGATGGATGAACTGGAGAAGATGAACAGACTGATTAACAGTTATTATCCCATGAAGCACAGAGAAAACTGGGTAGTACTTGATGCTTCCACAGGACAGAATGCATTCTCTCAAGCCAAAGAGTTTTCGAGTGTGACGAAGTTAAACGGTGTTGTTTTAACAAAGATGGATGGAACCGCGAAGGGCGGAATAGGGCTTGCTGTTTCCGATGAATTGTCTTTGCCAATCAAATTTATCGGAGTCGGCGAAAAAATTGATGATTTGAAAAAGTTTAATAAAGATGAATATATAGACAGTTTATTTGCCTAAAGGGGAGATTATGAGTAAGAAAATGCTTACGCTTGATGCTTTCGAAGAAGCATCGGAAGCCGTCAAATCGGTTTCAAACGAAACAAAACTGATTTATTCGGATTTTTACAGTAAACAGACAGGAAATAAGGTTTATTTTAAGCCTGAAAACATGCAGCTTACGGGCGCATATAAGCTTCGAGGAGCTTATTATAAAATCAGTACACTGACCGATGACGAAAGACGTAAAGGTCTGATTACGGCTTCGGCAGGAAACCATGCTCAGGGTGTGGCTTATGCCGCAAAGCAGTATGGTGCAAAGGCAGTTATTGTAATGCCGACTACTACGCCGCTTATTAAAGTAAACAGAACAAAGAGTTATGGCGCCGAAGTAATTTTGCACGGTGATGTATATGATGATGCCTGTGCAAAGGCACTGGAACTGGCTGAAAAAGAAGGATATACATTTATTCATCCGTTTGACGATTTGGCTGTTGCTACCGGACAGGGAACAATTGCCATGGAAATCTTTAAGGAACTGCCGCTGGTTGATATCATTTTGGTTCCCATTGGCGGCGGCGGATTGGCTACAGGTGTTTCAACATTGGCAAAGCTGCTCAATCCGAATATCAGGGTAATTGGTGTAGAACCGGAAAATGCCGCATGCATGGAGGCGTCCCTCGAAAAGGGAAGCGTTGTTGAACTTCCTTCGGTTAATACTATCGCCGATGGTACGGCTGTTAAGAAGCCCGGTGAAAAGATATTCCCTTATTTAAAGGAAAATCTGGACAGTATCATTACGGTTCCCGACGAGGATTTGGTAGTTTCATTCCTTGATATGGTGGAAAACCACAAAATGGTAGTTGAAAATTCCGGATTGTTGACTGTAGCTGCATTAAAACAGCTTGATGTAAAGAATAAGAAAGTAGTATCAATATTAAGCGGCGGAAATATGGATGTGATTACTATGTCATCCGTTGTTCAGCAGGGCTTGATATTCAGAGACAGAATATTTACTGTATCCGTTTTACTTCCCGATAAACCGGGAATGCTTTCGAAAGTTTCTTCGTTGATTGCACAAAAGAACGGTAATGTAATTAAACTTGAGCATAATCAATTTGTATCAATTAACAGAAAAGCTGCCGTTGAATTAAGAATCACATTGGAAGCCTTCGGAACAGAACATAAGAATGAGATTATCAAGGCTTTGGAAGAAGACGGATATAAGCCGAAGATTGTAAGGACAGTTATATAGTGCATTTGAAAATGCTTGCTTGCAAGGGCATTTTCAAAGCTATGGGCTCTTGGCTTTTAAAGAGCATGATTTAGAAAATTAATGGTATTATATGAGTAAAAGAAAAAAGTACAGAGCTTCACTATTTGCAAATATACTTTTCAGTATCATATGCCTAATTTCATTGACGGTTACGATAGTTGTTCTTATTTTGAATTTTACGCTTAAAAATGAGATTACCAAAACCAAAGATGAAAATGCGAATCTGACGGAGTACAAAGATACGCATCCATATACAGAGTCGGATTTGACCAAAGCATATGAGGATGCAGTTTCACAGGATAATCAGACCGAAAAGGAATCATTTCGTCTGGGTCTTAGAGATATGCTGAATAACGGAGGAAATGTATATGAAATCTTTCGTAGTATTTTTCCGGAAGATTTGATCGTTGCTTCGGACGGACGTTATGTTTTTTATCCTATTTCCGACCAATATAAGCATCACTCATATATAAAAGAAAACTTTGTAAAGAACGAAGAAACCGGTGAAGTGACGTATATTGATAATGACGGCAATGTTCTTTCCAAAAAGGGAATTGATGTATCAAAGCATAACGGAGACATCGATTGGGAAAAAGTAAAAGCCGACGGTGTTACGTTTGCGATAATCAGGGTTGGATACAGAGGTTCTTCCGAAGGAAAACTTGTACTTGATGAAACCTTTGTGAAAAATATTAAGGGCGCCATCAAAAACGATATTGAGGTTGGAGTATATTTCTTTACCCAGGCTGTTAATCCGGAGGAAGCAAAGGAAGAAGCGCAGTTTGTGCTTGATGCCATTGAACCGTACGATATCACTTATCCGGTTATTTGGGATATTGAAGAACTGGACGGCAGAGCCGAAGATGTTGAAGCAGATATTATGACGGATTCGTGCATAGCTTTTCTTGATATGGTGGAGCATGCCGGATATAAGCCGATGATTTACGGTAATTTAAAGAGTATGCTTATGATGCTCGAGACGGACAGAATAGAACCGTATGACAAATGGTTTGCGTATTATTCGTTCCCTGAATATTATCCGTATGAATTCGGAATATGGCAATATACGGCGGACGGAAAGGTCGACGGAATCAAAGGTGCGGTCGATTTAAACATTGATTTGGTTAATTACGCCAATGTCAAGTAAAAACACTTGACATTGGCTTTTTCTTTTGTTATATTATCTTTTGTTGTGTAATGAGGTAACTATGGAAAAGATTGTAAAGCTCGGACTTTTATATGATTTTTACGGTGAACTTCTGACAAAGCATCAACAGGAAGTATATGAAGACTTTGTATATAATGATCTGTCGGTTTCCGAAATAGCCGACGCATACAGTATCTCCAGACAGGCGTCTTCAGACTTGATTAAAAGAATAAATTCTATTTTGAATAATTACGAGGACAAACTTAAGCTTTGTGAGAAGTTTGAAAACGTAAAAGCTAAGATAAATGCCATAGAGGAACTGTCCGATTGGCAAAAAGAAGATATTTTGAAGGAATTTTAAATGGCTTTTGAGTCTTTAACCGATAAATTACAAAATGTTTTTAAAAATTTAAAAAGTAAAGGTCTTTTGACGGAAGATGATGTTAAGGCTTCACTGAAAGAAGTAAAGATGGCTCTGCTTGAAGCAGATGTTAACTTTAAGGTGGTTAAGGGCTTTATCAATTCGGTTGAAGAACGTGCCATCGGTGCTGATGTGATGAAGGGGTTAAACCCCGGCCAGATGGTAATCAAGATAGTTAACGAAGAACTCATTAAGTTGATGGGCTCTGAAACTACCGAGATAGAATATCAAAGCGGCAAATCCATTACGACCATCATGATGTGTGGTCTTCAGGGTGCAGGTAAAACAACGTGTACCGCCAAACTGGCTGCTAATATGCTCAAGAAGGGTAAGCGTCCTTTGCTGGTTGCGTGTGATATCTACAGACCCGGTGCCATTAAGCAGTTGCAGATAAACGGTGAAAAGGTCAATGTTCCGGTATTTTCAATGGGAGACAATAATTCACCTATAGATATAGCCAAAGCTGCTATCGAGCATGCAAAGAAAAATGACAATAATGTCGTTATTTTGGATACGGCAGGTCGTCTTCATATCGATGATGATATGATGAACGAATTGATTGAAATAAAAAATAATGTAGAAGTACATCAGACGATTTTGGTAGTCGATGCAATGACAGGTCAGGATGCCGTTAACGTTGCCGCTGATTTTAACGAAAGAATAGGCATCACCGGTGTCATCCTTTCAAAGATGGACGGCGACACCAGAGGCGGTGCTGCTTTGTCGGTTAAAGCAGTTACGCAAAAGCCTATATTGTTTGTCGGTATGGGCGAAAAGCTTACTGATTTGGAGCAGTTTTACCCTGACAGAATGGCTAACCGCATTTTGGGAATGGGTGATGTACTCAGCTTTATTGAAAAAGCACAGGAATCCATTGATATAGACGAAGCCAAAGAACGTGACATGGCTTCCCGATTAAAAAAAGGTAAGTTCGATTATAACGATTATCTCGAAAGCATGAAGCAGATGCGAAATATGGGAGGACTTACATCAATCTTGGGAATGCTGCCCGGCATGGGAATCAAAACCAAAGATTTGGACGGTATGATTGATGAAAAGGAACTGCTTCGCACCGAAGCGATTATCCTGAGTATGACCAAGGAAGAGCGTGCCAATCCGAAGATTATGTCCCTTCAACGCAAAGGTAGAATTGCAAAGGGCGCCGGAGTAGATATAGCTGTTGTAAACAGATTCGTGAAACAGTTTGAACAGACTCAGAAGATGATGAAACAGATGCCCGGAATGATGGGTAAGAAAGGTCGAGGAATGTTCCCCGGAATGGGAAACATGCGATTCCCGTTTTAACACGTAAGTAACAGAAAACACTGTTCTTAAATACATTTATAATTTTGATTATTATTTGGAGGTAAAGAAAAATGGCAGTAAAAATCAGATTAAGAAGAATGGGTCAAAAGAAGTCTCCCTTCTATAGAATCATCGTAGCTGATTCTCGTTCACCCAGAGACGGCAGATGTATCGAAGAAATCGGTACTTATGATCCCAGAACAGAACCCAGCACATTTAAAATTGATGAGGAGTTGGCTAAGAAGTGGCTTTCTAACGGCGCTCAGCCTACAGAAGTAGTTGCTAAGATTTTTAAGGCTGCAAATATCACAAAGTAGGTTTTGTTTAAGGAGAGTTAAATGAAGGAATTAGTCGAAGTAATCGCTAAGTCTCTTGTTGAACATCCCGAAGAAGTGGTAGTAACCGAAAAAGAAGAAGGAAAGCATACTGTTATTGAACTTCATGTCGGAGCATCCGATATGGGTAAGGTAATCGGAAAACAGGGACGTATTGCCAAGGCCATACGTGCTGTTGTTAAAGCAGCTTCTTCAAAAGATAACAAGAGAGTTGACGTAGAAATCGTTTAATGATAAGCCTCCGGTTTTCCGGAGGCTTCGTTAAATTTGAATTCTTTCTGAAAGAGTTGGAACAAATATGGTTGATTGCTTTAAGGTCGGAATAATTACACAGACTCACGGTATAAAAGGTGAACTAAAGGTTTTTCCGACAACCGATGATGCAAAAAGATTTAAAAATTTAAAAGAAACAATACTGCTTTGCGATAATAAAGAATATGCTTTAAATGTTGAGCAGGTGAAATTCTTTAAAGAATATGTGATTGTAAAATTCAAAGAATACAATGACATTAATGATGTTCTTAAGTTTAAGGGCGGAGAATTGTATGTTGAGAGGAAAAATGCCGTTAAACTTAATAAGGATGAATATTTTATAGCGGATTTAATTGATATGGAAGCGGTATCCGATGACGGCCTTTATAAAGGGAAAGTCGTTGATGTAATGACGGGTGCTTCCAATGATGTATATGTTATTTTACTTGATGACGATAGAGAACTTTTGCTTCCTGCAATAAAGGAATGCATATTAAAGGTTGATATAGATAAAAGAACAATACTGTTTCATCTGATGGACGGACTTTTGTAATGAAATTTAATGTATTAACATTGTTTCCTGACATGATTGAAAATGCCTTTTTGAACAGCATAACCGGTCGTGCGGTAAACGATGGAATTTTGAAATTGAATACGGTGAATATCAGAGATTTCAGCAAAGATAAGCACAAAAGCGTTGATGATTATACTTATGGCGGAGGCGCGGGAATGTTGATGAATGCCCAGCCTGTTTATGATGCGTATAAATCATTGAACTGTCCGGACGATACTCCTGTAATATATCTGACACCTGTCGGTGAAACCTTTAACCAGAAAATGGCTGTGGATTTTTCGAAATATGAGGAATTGACATTTTTATGCGGTCATTATGAAGGTATAGATGAACGAGTTATTGACAAAATTGTTACGCACAGAGTTTCGATAGGCGATTATGTATTAACGGGCGGCGAGATGCCTGCGCTTATCATGATGGATACAATAAGTCGTCTGATTCCCGGTGTTTTGGGAAACGAAGAATCGTTTGTATCCGAAAGCTATTATGATGATTTGCTTGAATATCCTCAGTATTCAAGACCTGAAATATGGGAAGGAATTAAGGTTCCGGAGATCCTGTTATCGGGAGATCATAAAAAAATCGATGAATACAGATTACAGCAATCGATAGATATTACCAAGAAACTGCGCCCTGATTTATATGAAAAGTGGGCACAGAACCACCCCGAATACTTTGCAATGCTTGAAAAAAAGAGAAAAAAGGAACTCGAAAAGCAAAAAAAGAAGGCAAAAACCTTGCAAAGTTCAAAGCATTGTGATAAATTAACATAGTTGTGTAAACGTGATGGTCCGCTGAGAGTATGCTCATGAACATCTTAAGTTTAATAAACAAAGATAAGGAGAAAGAAAATGAGCGACATTATTAAAGAAATCGAAAACGAAGCCCTTAAAGAAGTTAGCGAATTCGCTACAGGTGATTCCGTAAAGGTTTACGGAAAAATCAAGGAAGGTAACCGTGAAAGAATTCAGGTTTTTGAAGGAACCGTTATTAAGATTCAGGGTACCGGAGCCAGAAAAACATTTACCGTTCGTAAGAACTCTAACGGCGTAGGCGTTGAAAAGACATGGCCTATGTACTCACCTTTGGTTGAAAAGGTTGAAGTAGTAAGAAAAGGTAAAGTTAGAAGAGCTAAGTTGCTTTACTTGAGAGAAAGAGTTGGTAAGTCAGCTAAGGTTAAGGAAGCTAAATAATTGCATTGATATTAAGGCCCGACAATATGTCGGGCCTTTTGCTTTGACTGCATTTATGATAAAATGTTTTAGGCTTTAAGGGATAAATAAGGTTTATGAGCAGAAAAAGAGAACTGACTTTTATAGAAAAAAAGAAGATTATTTCAAAGCAGCTGCTTAGAGAGATTCTGGGCACTTTGTTTTATTGTGCAACAGCTGTCCTTATCGGTGTTGTTCTGGTTATTGCTTTCGGAATGAGAATCGGTGTAGTCGGCTCTTCAATGGAACCCAATATTTATGGCGGACAGGAAGTTTTGGTCGACAGGTTTTCTTTGAAACTTCTTTCTCCGAAACGAAATGATGTTGTCTGCTTTTATCCCAAAGGAAACGAGAATTCTCATTTATATGTTAAGCGTGTTATCGGCCTCCCGGGGGAGGAAATACAGGTTAAGGATGGATATGTTTATATAGACGGTGTCAGACTTAATGAATCAGAGACTTTTGACAAGATAGCAGATCCCGGAGATTTATATGTTCCTTTTAAACTCGGTGAAAACGAATATTTTGTCATGGGTGATAACAGAAATAATTCCGAAGACAGCAGAAACGGAAACATCGGTGCTGTTTCAAAGGACACGATTATAGGAAAAATCTGGTTTAAATTGAAGAAAGACAACAATAAAGCCGGATTTGTTAAGTAGGTAGTATATGAATATTCAATGGTATCCCGGGCATATGACCAAGGCTTTACGGGCTATGCAGGAAGACATTAAATTAATAGATCTGGTAATCGAAATTACCGATGCCAGAATTCCGTCAAGTTCAAGGAATCCCGATATCGATAAACTGGCGGAAAATAAAAAGAGACTGGTTTTATTGAATAAATCCGATATGGCAGATGATCGAATCACGCAAAAGTGGGTTGATTATTACGGCGAAAAGGGTATATGTGCACTCCCTGTCAATTCAAAAGATAAAACATCCTTAAAGCGATTAAGCAATGCCATCAAAGAAGTATGTAAAGACAAGTATCTGCGCGATCAAAAAAGAGGCATAAAAAACACCTGCATAAGAGCGATGGTCGTGGGGATTCCCAATGTGGGAAAGTCTACGTTCATTAATTCTTTTTCCGGAAAGAGTTCCGCAAAGACGGGTAATAAACCCGGAGTAACAAAGGGAAAACAATGGATTAAGCTTAATAAGGAACTTGAACTGCTTGATACTCCCGGAATTTTGTGGCCTAAATTTGACAATGATGAAGTAGGAAAGAACCTGGCCTTGATCGGTTCTATTAATGATGAGATTTTAAATACCGAAGAACTGGCCGCTTCCGGAATAGGATTTTTAAAAGAAAAGTATCCCTCTATGCTTATTGACAGATTTTCAAATGATTTGGATTTGGCAAAGAGCGATTACGATATATTAAGTGATATGGCTCTTGTTCGAAATTATTTGTCAAAAGGATCCGCACCTGATGATTCCAAAATGGCAAAGATTTTTCTCGAAGAATTCCGTAATGCCAAAATCGGCAAGTTTACCATGGAAGAGCCTTAGGAGATAACGTGAATAAAGGATTAAAGGACCTTTTGGTTACAAGTTTATATTTTTTGTTTGTATTGATAGCTGTCTTTTTGATAGTTAAATATGTCGGACAGAGAGTAGAGGTTGTTGGACCTTCAATGGATCCGACTTTGCAGGACCGGGACCATTTGTTTGTTGACAAGATTTCGTATCGCTTTCATGATCCGGAACGATTTGATATTGTTGTATTTCCTTACAAGTATGAACAGGACACCTTTTTTATTAAGCGTGTAATCGGACTTCCGGGAGAAACCATTTTTATTGATTCCGAAGGTAAAATATATATAAACGATGTTGTTTTGGAAGAAGGATACGGTAAGGAAATAATAAAAGACCCCGGAAGAGCATACGAAAAAATAACATTGGCTGATGATGAGTTTTTTGTAATGGGCGATAATCGGAATAACAGTATGGATTCACGAGACCCCAATGTCGGAAACTTAAAAAGAGAAGTCATAGTAGGAAAGGCTTTTATGAGAGTATTTCCGTTTAAGAAGATGGGAGTAATCAAGCACAGGTAGGTTTATGGAAAAGATTTCAGTTTCATGTATAAATAATGAATTAAAGGCGGCAACTTTCGATATGCTGCCTTCTTTTATAGAAAAATACTCGCAGGATGAAAGAAAAGCGGTTGCCGATATAGTTATTAAAGCGCAAAAGAAGATTGAAGCGTATGAAAAAGAACTTTTGCGAACCGAAAAGATGAAGGAATACGAGTATAAATATGCTGATTACGAGTATATCTGCGGTATAGACGAAGTCGGCAGAGGACCTCTTGCGGGGCCTGTAGTTACATGTGCCGTTATTCTGCCCAAAGATTGTGACATACTTTATCTAAATGATTCGAAACAATTGTCCGAAAAAAAGAGAGAAGAGCTTTATGATATTATTATGGAAAAAGCCGTCAGTGTTGGGATAGGTTATAATTCGCCGGAAAGAATTGATGAGATAAACATTTTGCAGGCAACACTGGAAGCAATGAGACAATCTGTGTCAAAGCTTAATCCCCAACCGACGTTACTATTAAATGATGCTGTTACCATTCCGGGCATTGATATAAAGCAGATTCCCATAATTAAAGGAGATGCAAAGAGCATTTCGATAGCCGCAGCTTCAATTGTTGCCAAAGTAACCAGAGACCGGCTGATGGTTGAATATGATAAGATTTATCCCGAATATGATTTCGCATCGAATAAAGGATACGGTAGTCAAAAGCATATTGATGCTTTGAAAAAGTACGGGAAGACACCAATTCACAGGAATTCGTTTATCGGAAATTTTGTTTAATGAACATTTCTTCCATTTTGAATCAAATTAATAATTTGAATATTACACCCGACGAGTCTGCAGGCAAAGTATTGCCTGATATTAATAATCTTGAGTCGGGCATGAAATTGCTTCAGTCATTAAATGTAGGGGACACTCTGCTCGGCGAAGTTATCGGCAAGGATGGAAATTCACTTCTTTTAAATCTCGGTAACAATGCGCTTTTGAATGCTTTTTGCGATGCGGATATTGATATCGACGTAGGCAAAACCATGGCTTTTTCCGTTAAAGGGAATCAAAATGAATTGTCATTAATCCCGATGTATGTCAATATGAATCCCTCCCTGAATACAACCAATGCGCTAAAGGCGGCATCATTACCGAACACGCCTGCCATGCAATATGTGGTTTCTTCGATGATGGAAGAAGGACTTCCTATCGATAAAGAATCTCTTTATTCCATGAACAGACTGGTTAATACATACCCCGCAACGGATCCGAAAATCCTTTCATCCATGGTAAGGATGAATATTCCATGTACGCCCGAATTTGTTGAACAATTTACATCGTACACGAACTATGAGCATGCGATAACCGATGCTTTTTCGGATATTTTTGATTCGCTGCCCGAAAGTATAGAACAAATACTTAATTCAGAAAACCCTTCGGAAGCTTCATCTACCATAAAAACACTGTTGGAAGGATTGATTTCGTTAAACGAAAGTGACACGGCTGTCATAAATCCCGAAGATACAGTACAAATTGATTCTGCAAAGGAGTTTGACAAGACCAATCAGTCTTTAAATGAATCCGTTATTTCGGAAAAGACCAATATCGACGAAAAACAGCTTTCCGATATTGATTCAAACGCGAAAGCAAAGAATGCGGTTTTGCCGGAATCAATTGAGACAAAATCAGGTAAAGACGTCGAAAATGTGAAAACCTTTTTGGCGAAGACATTATCGATTCTTGACAAACCGGAACTTGAAAATTATGAAAAGAATAAATCCGATATAGCATCTCTGCTAAAGGAAAATGATGTTTCGGGTTCGTTAAAACGTTTGTTTACCGACAAATTCCTGCTTCGCCCCGAAGAAGTTGCCGATAAAGAGAATATTTCCAAATTATATGAGGAACTGAATTCCAAAATAAAGCTTTTGACGGATACCATTTCGGAAAATGTAAAAACGGATACCGCTATCCTGCATGAAGCCAATAACTTAAATTCAAATATAGAATTTATGAATCATTTGAACCAAGCCTTCAACTATGTTCAAATACCGCTAAAGATGGCAGGCGGAGAAAAAACCGGCGAACTTTATGTCTATAAAAACAAAAAATCCTTGGCGAAGGATTCCGATTCGGTAAGTGCGCTGCTTCATTTGGATATGGATAATCTGGGACCTGTGGATGTTCATGTAATGCTGAATTCCGGGAATAAGGTTCAGACGAAGTTCTTTTTAAAGGACGATGCGGCGCTTGATTTAATAGCACAGAATATTTCGATACTTAATGAACGATTGGAAAAGCGCGGATATTCAAATACCTGCGAATTTGTTAATAAAGATGCAAAGAGGGCGTTCGATGAAATTCGTTCGGAAGGCCTATATACCGTTATGAGTAAAGATTCTATCGATGTGAGGGCGTAATGAGCGAAGATAAAAAGAAAATCAAAACAGCCGTAGCGCTTTCGTATGATCCTGAAGAAGATGCACCTAAGGTCATAGCCTCAGGAAAGGGTGCTTTGGCAGAAAGAATAATAGAAAAGGCCAAGGAAGCCAATGTTGCGGTTCACGCAGACGATAAATTGGCCGAAACACTTTCAAAATTGGAAATCGGAGAGATGATTCCTCCGGAATTATATGAAGTTGTTGCCGAAATCCTGGTATTTGTCGATGCTATGGACAAGGTTAAGGCAAAAATTGAAAATTATAAAGGCAAGTAATTTTGAATAAAAAGCAATGCGGATTTGAAAAGGAAAAACTGGCCGAAGAGTTTCTGAAACGAAATGATGTAATCATTTTGGATCGAAATTACTCATCCAGGTTTGGAGAAATAGATATTATTGGGATTAAAGATGATTTTTTGTGCTTTTTTGAAGTGAAATACCGAAAAAATGAGCATTACGGATATCCCGAGGAAGCAATTTCCAAAACAAAAATGCTTAAAATCTGTAAGACGGCTTCTTTTTATTTAGCCGAGTATAAGAACCTTTACAGATACCAGATTCGTTTTGATGTCATTTCGATTCTGGGTGAAAAGATTAAATGGATTAAGAGTGCTTTCGACTATCAACAGATTTAAGAAAGTCTTAATAATTTAGTTATTGCATATTAAGCATTTGTTACTAAGATAATATTAGTGAGGTGTGATTATGAAAAAAAATAATGATCATGATAGAGATTTTTTTGAAGAGGATGATTCGATTAAATCGAGTTTGATAAAATACTTAATAGGGATAGTTTGCCTGCTGATTTTGGTTTTGGTATTGGTATTGGTCAATAAATCCGGCAAAAAGGAAGACAGCAATAAATCCGTACAGGATGTTATAAAGAATTATTCGACGGAAACAATTAAACCGGATGCAGACGAAGTAAATAATCCGGAAATGATTGATGAGGTAAAATCGGACGATGTGCCCGAAACAACTATCATTGACAGAAAAACGGATGAAGGTGCAACCCCGGCACCTACCGAAAGTCCCGAACCCGTTCCGACCAAAACTCCCGAAGGTGAGGTCATGGAAAAGACGAAAGACTATTCCAAGATTAAGTTTGATGTAAAGAGCTGTCTATCCGAAATGGAAGGATTCTTTATAGATAATAATGATGCCGCAATATCGGATTTGGCACATCTGGATAAATTTATAGCCATGTCATATTCCTTCTCAGGGACTACGGATTATGCATATTACGGTGACGTGAATTCAAAGGGTGAACCTGACGGTGTCGGGATAGCTTGTTATGCCGATAACCAGTACTATTACGGCGATTGGAAGGATGGCATGCGCCATGGCGACGGTAAATGGGTTCATTTCCATATTCATACCAAAAAGAATAATGACGACATTTATACGTATCATCAATATGCCGGTCAGTTCGCATATGATTTGCCTAACGGTCTCGGACAGGATCATTATGAGTTCGACAATGATAAATTGAAGGATGACGGAACTTACTATATTTCGAATTATATCGGATCTTATAAAGACGGTTTGTGCAATGGAGATTTTTACTGTACCGTTATCGACAGGAAGGGTAGCTTTATTGAAGTAGACGGAAAGGCAGAAAACGGTAAATTTGCTCCTTTATCGGAAAGCCGTGACACGAAAAAGCGTCGTCCTGTTTTCGTTTTCAGAGAAAACCCCGACGGATATATTTGGTGGTCCGATTACGAGAATCAGGATGTAGGTGTAATAAGCTATATTTCCTCTAAAAAATAGTGGATAAAGATGCCTCAAAAGTGGTAAGATATTTCTATATGTGTTACTGTTTTGGAGGTGTTTCTAAATGGGTTTTTGTCCTAAATGTAAGTATGAATTCAGAGAGGGTATCAAGGTTTGCTCCGATTGCGGATGTGAGCTGGTTGATGACCTCTCTTTAGTTTGTGAAAACGACGAAGAAGAAACAAATCCCGCAGAGGAATTTGTCTTTGTCTATGATGAAGAAAAACGTGAAGAGATTGAAGAAGCGGTCAGAAGAGTCCGTGAAAATCATGTTTACGTTAACAACGAAGAAAAAGCCGAAGAACATAAAACTTCCGCGGTGGCATTGCTGGCGGTAGGTTTTATAGGATTGTCTTTGATGATTTTGTTTTTCATCGGGGTTATTCCTTCTTCCATGAGTGCATTCGGTAAATATATGATGTGCGCAGTTATGGGAGCTTTGTTTGTACTGTTTATTGTCATGGGATTTGTTTCCTTTAAGAATTCCAAAGACTTTTCAACCAAAGCTGACTCAGAGAATAATCTGACCAATGAAATCAAAAAGTACCTTAATGAGACGATAAATAAAGAAACCTTTGACGATATTTACGGAATAAATGCCGAAAATGAAGAACTTAAGTATTTTGATCGTTTCAAAAAGATTAAGGAATTGATTTACTCACAGTTTATGAACCTTGACGACAGTTATGTCGAACGCCTGATTGACGAAATATATCAGGATTTGTTTGAATAACGGGAGAATAATTTTTCAATGGAAGAAAATATTTCACTGGGACATATGCCCATATCCGATTTGAGAAATGTGTTTGGCTCGTTTGACTGCAATTTAAAGAAAATCGAAAAGCAGTACAATGTTTCGATAATTGTAAGAGACGGACTGTTAAAAATACAGGGAGAACAGGATAACGTAGAAAGCGCCGTAAAGATATTGACGGATTTAACGACGTTATCTTCCCGGGGGTGCGACATAGAAGAACAAAAGATAGATTATGCAATTGAATTGAATAACGAGGGAAACGACGACTCCATTTTGACAATGGATGAAACGACCATTTGCCATACGGTTTCGGGAAAGGCTGTTAAACCCAAGACTTTCGGGCAGAAGAAATATATTGATGCAATTAAAAACAACATGATTGTTTTCGGTATAGGACCTGCCGGAACCGGCAAAACTTATCTGGCCATGGCAATGGCCATCACTGCCTTTAAAAACGGAGAGGTCGAGCGAATTATTCTGACACGTCCGGCTATAGAAGCCGGTGAAAAACTAGGCTTTTTGCCCGGCGATTTGCAGTCAAAGGTCGATCCGTATTTACGTCCGCTGTATGATGCTTTGTATCAGATTATGGGTGCGGAAAGTTTTGTAAGAAATATGGAAAAGGGGCTTATCGAAGTGGCTCCGCTTGCGTATATGCGAGGCAGAACCCTTGATAATGCATATATTATTTTGGATGAACCTCAGAATACGACGCCTGCTCAGATGAAGATGTTTTTGACGCGTATCGGGTTCGGTTCAAAAGTAATTGTTACGGGAGATTCCACTCAGAAGGATTTGCCGAAAGATGTAAAGAGTGGCCTTGATATAGCCACTAAAGTGCTTTCCAAGGTTGAAGGCATTGAATTTATTAAACTTTCTTCAAAAGATGTTGTCAGACATCCTCTGGTACAGAGAATCGTAAAGGCATATGAGAATTATGAAGAGAGCTTAAATAAAACGAACCGGGAAAGTAAAAATGGAAGAAACAAAAAGTAATAAAAACGGTATATTGGTAGGCTGCATATTTTTCATAGTAGTTGCAACGGATGTTTTGGCAGGCTTTTTATTCGGATGCTCCAAGCAGATTATTCTGCGAAATGCTATCATTTCGGGAATAATGTCATTAGGGCTTGTTTTTGTTTTGTCCGATGCCATAGATAGCAGCAAACTTGTATACAACAACATGGAATCAAAGTGGAAGTTTCACGTATATTTTTATGCGTGCATGGTTATTTCATATTTCTGTCCGTTGTTGCCGGTAAGCGGTTGGCCTTTTTTGTTGATTTTTATAGTGCTTTCGCTTTTTTCAAACGAAACTGTAGGTACAGTTGCCTCCCTCTTGCTTCTTGTCAATTCGACAATGCTGTGCAGTGATGCTACGGTTCTTAATTTTGTTTGTTATGCTGCGCCGGGAATTGTTGCCGTAGTTTTGTTTTCATCACTGGATGAACAGTTTAAGATTTCTGTTCCGTTGGGTTCGTCGGCAGGCTTTTCGTTTGTTTCTTTATGCATAGTTGAGGTGCTTTGTTCGAACATTAAACTGTCATGGTCGCTGTTTGTTATTCCTGCGATAAATGTGGGTATATCCACAATAGCTTTATTGATAATTATCAAGTTGTTCAGTTTTAATTTTGTATATAAGACATCGGATAGGTATATGGATATCCTTGATCCGGAATTTGAACTTTTGGCAAAATTAAAGAGTTATTCCAAAGAAGAATACAATCATACGATTTATACTGCGGTTCTGTGCTCTAAAATGGCCCTTAAAATGGGATTAAACGAAAATGTGACCAAAGCATTGGGCTATTACCATAAAATAGGCATTTTAAAAGGAGCCAATAACGTCGAGAATGTAGAATCGTTGCTTAATGAATACGAAATTCCCGAAGAGGTTATTTCTTTGTTACGGGAATATGTTGATGACAAAACGCAGATACATGCCAGAGAAAATGCGGTTTTATTGTTCGCGGATACGGTTATTTCATCGGTTTCGTATTTGTTTGCAAAGGATGCAAATATAAAGATTGACTATGATAAATTGATAAACGGCATTTTTGACAAAAAGCTGGAAAGCGGAGTCCTTTCCAACAGTGCTGTTTCCTTTGAGGACATTAATAACATGAAAAAAGTTCTCATTGGTGAAAAACTGTTTTATGATTTTTTAAGATAGGTAGTATATGGCAAAAACAAAAAAGAAGAGTCATTTCTTTTTATTTTTACTAATTACATTTATTGTATTTCTGATTTTCAGAATTATTTTGGAGCACGTTGTAGGAAGTAAAGGCGTAGCTTATTTTTCGTTGCCCAATGAGCTGTTTTTCCTGTTGGGCGGATTTATCAGTTTCGGAATCGAAGAAGCTGTCTCTACGATGGTTGAGAACCGAATGAAGCGTGCCCAGTATTCCAATGTTCATCGCGTAGTATCGTATGCATTTTCTTCATCGTTGGGTATAGGTCTTTTGATATCATTCCTGATATATATTTTTGCCGGCAGGATATCTACGAATCTGTTTAGCATACCGCTGTCAAAATTGGCAGTCTTGGCAGTTGCTCCCGCAGTCCTTTTATATTCTTTGACAGGGGTATTTCGAGGATATTTTAAAGGAACAAATAACAGAATATTAACTACATATTCTTATCTTATTTTTGCCGGTGCATATCTTATTTTCGGTACTTTGTTCGCAACAATCATGAAACAGTACGGTGTAAAGGTTTCCAAACTTTTACGAGTCGAAGATTTTCAATATGCACATGGTGCCATAGGCGCTTCTTTCGGAATACTTTGTGCGTCATTTGTGGCATTTGCTTATGTGGTCGTAGTTTATTTTGTATTCAGACACCGGACTTCATTCGAAGAAGGAAGAGAATCACAACGGAGCGTGGACTATCCGCTTGAAACTTTACTGAACTTGCTGGCTACCGCATTGGTTCCCGGACTTTTATGGGCTTCCTTTGCAATGTATTCATTCATAAACGGCGCTTTCTTCCTTCATCAAAATACCGAAGATAATTTGTCAGCTTTTTGTTACGGTGAATACTATGGAAAAACATTTCCCATAACGGGAATAATCGTTTTTGCTTTATGTATTTTTACTTATCCGTTAATTCGAAAGGCATCAGGTGCTTTTAGACGTGATGAGTACAGAAACTCCAGGGAAAAACTGAAGATGCTGATACACAGGGCTTTTTCCGCATCGATTTTCATGTGCGGAATGGTTCTGGTCCTTTCTGATAATATTGTTTCATTTATGTTCGCTACAAACGGTGAGAAGACAGCAGAATATTTGCAACTGGAAAGTTTGTGCATTCCTTTTGCCGTATTTGCCATCATTTTTGTTGAAATGCTGATCAGCATGCGAAATTATATATGGGCTTTCGGAATAACAGGTCTTTCATTGATTTTGCATATAGTATTGTGTGCTCTATTTACCGGGGCGTTTTATGGTGTTAATGCCGTTATCTTGAGTAATTTGTGCTTCTTTGCACTTATTACCGTTACGGGCTTTTTCATTATATCGAAACAGTTCCAGTATACTCAGGAATGGTTCAGAACATTTATTGTATCGTTGGTAGGAGCCGTATTAAGTGCCTTAATCGGTATGTTGCTTAACAAAGCCATAGCTCCGTTAACGGGTAAAGGCATAGCTACTATTATTATTTTTGTCGTATGCACTATTTTGTATATGGTTATTCAATTGGCGCTTAAGGGATTCTCGGAAGATGATTTGGAAGACAGTTTCTTGGGCAGATTCATGATATCCCTGGGACGAATGATTAATTTACTGTAATGATTAGAATATCTCAGATTAAATTGGACGTTTCATCTGATGTAAACGTTTTGTATAAAAAAATCAAAAAGATATTGGGAACCAATGAACCGTTTTCTTTTGAGATAGTTCGACGGTCCATTGATTCTCGTTATAAACCGACTCTTTATTATGTATATTCGGTTGATGTCAGCATAGAAAATGAAGACAGATTTTTATCAAAAAAGAATGCCGATATCACTCGTGTATCAAATGTTCCTTATCAGTTTCCCTATCAAATATCAGATATTTCAAATGAAAAAAGGCCCGTTATTATAGGAATGGGTCCCGCAGGCATGTTTGCGGGACTGTATTTGGCGCGTGCGGGATTCAAACCGATTATTTTGGAACGCGGAAAAGATGTAGATCACAGATCTATAGATGTCCGTACTTTTTGGAACGGGGACAAACTGAATGTCAATTCAAATGTCTTGTTCGGCGAAGGCGGCGCAGGTACTTTTTCCGACGGCAAATTGAATACGTTGGTTAAAGATACATACGGCAGAAATAAAGCCGTTTTAAAAGATTTTGTAAAGTTTGGTGCCGATGAAAGTATTATTTATGACAGTAAACCGCATATTGGTACCGACGTTTTATGCAGTATTGTAAAGAGCATCAGAAATGAAATAATTCATTTGGGTGGAGAAGTATTTTTCGAAAACTGTGTTACGGATTTTGTTATTAAGAATAATCGAATAGCTCAGCTTGAAATTAATAAAGAAAGATTATTAAATGTATCGAGCATAATAGTAGCGGTGGGACATTCCGCTCGGGATACGTTTATACGCCTGAAGGAAAAGAACGTAAATATGACTCCAAAGCCTTTTGCTGTAGGCTTTAGAGTAATGCATCCGCAAAGCATAATTAATCTTAATGCTTACGGGGTGGAGAATCATCCGTCGTTATCTGCAGCTACATACAAATTGACTTATAAAGCAAAAAGTCAAAGAGGCGTGTATACGTTTTGCATGTGTCCGGGAGGCTTTGTTGTTAACGCATCCTCCGAGGAAGGAAAATTATGCATTAACGGTATGAGCTATTCGCAACGTGATTCCGAGTATGCCAACAGTGCAGTGATTGTTACGGTTTCTCCGGATGATTTTGAAAATAGTGATGATCCGTTATGCGGTATGTATTTTCAACGTTCCATTGAGGAAAAAGCTTATAAAATCGGAAATGGAAATATACCGTATTGCACCTATGAAGAATTTAAGAACAAAGAGATTGATTCCGATGTAAAGTACGATATTGAAACTAAAGGCCAATCGGTTCATGCCGAGACTTTTGATATTTTGCCCGAATATTTGAATCGTGATTTTGTTGAAGGAATGGAAGATTTCGGACGAAAAATAAAAGGCTTTAATGATCCGGGAACTTTTGTATTGGGAGTAGAAGCGAGAACATCATCACCTGTTCGTATGGAAAGGGATGATAATTTGACATGCGGTATTGAAGGAATGTTCGTATGCGGAGAAGGAGCAGGCTATGCCGGCGGAATAACCTCTGCAGCGATGGACGGAATAAAATGTGCCGAAGCGGTAGCCAAATGGATAATGCAGAATTAAAGAAAACATTGCGAAAACAATATACAAAGATACGTGACAATATACCTTTGGATGTGAAGCGCGTAAAAAGTCGTATTGTTTTTGAAAAATTGAAGGAGCTTTCCGAATATAAATCAGCAGACAATATTCTGGTATTTGTTTCAACAAAAAGCGAAATCGATACGACGGAGTATATTGAGCAAATTCTTTTTCAAAAGGAAAAGAACATATATGTTCCGAAGGTGGATGTATCTACCAAAACAATGGATTTTTATAAGATAGAATCCTTTGATGATTTAGCGGAAAGTTATATGGGAATACTTGAACCTGTTTCCGGAGAAAAATATGTTCCCAACAGTAAACACAAAGATTTGTGCCTGATTCCCGGATTATGTTTTGATGAATCGGGGTATCGCCTCGGATACGGGGGAGGATTTTATGATAAATATTTGTGCGATTGTGATATAACTAAAGTAATGATTGCTTTTTCCGAACAAAAAAGCACTGTTCCCCTTAACATTGATGAACTTGATGTTAAAATGAATTATTGTATTACAGATGAAAGGATATATTGTTTTAATGAATGAACAATTGTTGAGCATATGTAAAGATGCAAATAAAGCCAAATATGAACTTGGAATTTTGGCGACAGATGTAAAGAATAAAGTATTGAATTCCGTGGCGGATAACCTTGAGAAATCTTATGAAGAGATTATCTCAAAAAATGACTTGGATATTGAGAACGGAATTAATAAAGGTATGAACCAAGGCCTTTTGGACAGATTGAAACTGACAAAAGAGCGAATTGTTCAGATGGCACAGGGCGTCAGAGAAGTTGCTTTGCTTGATGATCCGATAGGAGATGAGCTGGATTCATATACGGCAGCAAACGGCCTTAAAATTACAAAGATTCGTGTGCCAATGGGAGTAATCGGTATAATTTACGAATCTCGTCCGAATGTAACCGTTGATGCTTTTGCGTTATGCTTTAAAGCAGGCAGCGCGTGCATTTTAAAAGGCGGTTCAGATGCCATTAATTCGAATAAAGCATTGGTTTCGATAATTAAGAAATCATGTGAGGAAAACGGTGTAAGTTCTGATGCCATCGGATTAATCGAAAGTACCGACCGTGAAGTCACAAAGGAATTTATGCAGATGAAAGAATATGTCGATCTGTTGATTCCCAGAGGTGGGGCCGGACTTATACGTACAGTGGTTATGCAAAGCACAATTCCCGTAATTGAAACAGGAACGGGAAACTGCCATATATTTGTTGATGAAACTGCGGATATTCAAAAATCAATAGACGTAATTATTAATGCAAAAACTCAAAGAATCGGTGTTTGTAATGCATGTGAATCATTGGTGGTTCATTCAAAGATAAAGGATAAACTGCTGCCGCCTTTGGCAAAAGCACTATATGATTTGAATGTGGAAATCAGAGGAGATGAATCTGTTTGCGGTGTAATTGACTGTGTAAGTGCCACACCCGAAGATTTCAAGACGGAATATCTGGATTACATTATTTCGGTTAAAACAGTTGATTCGCTGGAAGAAGCCATTGAACATATTAATGAATGCACTACACATCATTCCGAATCCATTTTGACGGAGAATAAGGAAAATGCCGCCGAGTTCCAAAAGAGAATAGATGCAGCATGCGTATATGTAAATTCGTCTACCAGATTTACGGACGGATTTGAATTCGGACTGGGAGCGGAAATAGGAATCAGTACTCAAAAGCTTCACGCCAGAGGTCCCATGGGACTAAAAGAAATAACGTCTTATAAATATAATATTACCGGAGATTATTCGGTTAGAAAGTAAAATAAAAGGCATAAGCCAAAGCTTATGCCTTTATTATTCATTTATTATTCTGATTTAATTTCTTTCCACAATTCGTTCAAAAGTTCGTCACCTTCCTGACCCAGATAACTGTATGTTTCCAAATTGTCATACTGAGTTAAATCAGGGAAAGCAATTTTTGAATTCTTAATATCTTCATCCTCAATCAATTCACGTGCCGCATCGTTCGGAGTTGAATAAGTGATGTAATCAAAATTCATCAATGCTATATCGGGACGACACATGAAATTGAGGAACTTTTCAGCATTTTCAACGTTGGCTGCGTTCTTCGGAATAACCCATGAATCAATCCATACGTTCGTTCCTTCTTTGGGAATTACATATTCAAGGTTTTCGTTTTCACGCTGTGTGTAAATGGCTTCGCCGGAATAAATAACACCGATAGCGGCTTCATCACCGATCATTTTATCTCTGACCTGATCGATAACATATGCCTGAACCAAAGGCTTTTGCTCAAGTAACAGATTCTTGGCTTCGGTTAATTCGTCCAAATCAAGAGTGTTCATCGAATAGCCAAGGTATTTTAAGGGAATCATAAAAGCATCTCTGACAGAATCCTGCATCAGAATATTGTCTTTGTACTGCTCATCCCATAAAACAGACCAGCTGTCAATAGGCTCGCTGACCATCGTCTTGTTATACAAGATACCTACGGTTCCCCAACAGTAGGGAATAGAGTACTTATTTTCGGGATCGAATTCTTTGGAACTGTCATAATACTGTTGGCCGATATTCTTTGCATTGGGAATGTTATCAAAATTGATTTCCTGTAACAAATCATTATCGATCATTTTTTTAATCATGTAATCCGAAGGACAAATAACGTCATAAACGGTTGAACCTGCCTCAACTTTCGGATACATTATTTCATTTGTCTCAAATTCATCATAGATGACTTTGATACCTGTTTCTTTTTCGAACATTGTTATTGTTTCGGGGTCAATATATTCGCCCCAGTTGTAAACAACAACTTCGCCGTTTTCTGTTGCTTTGTTGCCACAGCCGACTAAAAGTGCAAGTAATGCGGCTAATGCCAGAATGGTAACTGATTTTTTCATTTTTTCTCCTCTTTTAAACATATATTAATTTTGATGCTTTTTTCTTTTGGCTGACAGGTCGGGACCGTAATTAACCAAAAGCAAAAGAATCAAAACGGTAACAAAGATTAATGTGGAAAGTGCATACATTTCAGGTTTTATACCTTTTTTGACTTCGGTATAAATCTTGGTCGAAAGTGTATCAACACCGGCACCTTTTGTAAAGTGAGTAATGATGAAATCATCAATGCTCATGGTAAAGGACATTAGAAATCCCGAAGCAATGCCGGGCATTATTTCAGGCAAAACTACTTTGACATAACCCTGAATCGGATTCGCGCCCAAGTCCATGGCAGCTTCGTAGGCAAAAGGGTTAAGTGACTGCATTCTGGGCATTACCGAAAGTATTACATAAGGAATACAAAAAGTAATGTGAGAGAGCAATATCGTACCGAGCCCGAATTTGAAACCGAAACTTAAAAACAAAAGCATCAAAGAGATACCGGTTACGATTTCCGCATTTAACATGGGAATATTGGTTATGCCCATTACGATGGAACGTCCCGTCTTTTTTAAGGACATAATGGCTATGCAGGCTATTGTTCCTATCAAGGTGGCAACTATTGAAGCAATCAGGGCTATCAAAATAGTGTTGAATAAGGCATTCATTATGGCATCGTTTGAAAAAAGCGATGAATACCATTTCGTCGTAAATCCGCCCCATTTAGCCCTTGTTTTACTCTTGTTAAAGCTTAATACAATCAAAGTAACAATAGGAGCGTACAGAAATATGAAAATAAGTACTATGTACAATTTCTTAAGAGCATTTTTAATCATAGGAAGTTAGAATCTCCTTCCTTATCGAATATGCTGGTAATGACCATGCTGATGATAATGAATATCATTAACACAACGGAAAGCCCCGAACCTAAATTCCAGTTGGAAGCCTGTGTAAATTCTTCTTCGATTACATTACCTATTAACAGGATTTTGGATCCGCCAAGTAATTTACTGATTACGAAAGTGGTTAATGCGGGAATGAACACCATGGTTATACCGCTGATCATTCCGGGAACCGACAGAGGAAGTATAACTTTGGTAAATACATTAACGGAGTTGGCTCCTAAATCTTTGGCAGCATTTATTACATTAATATCAATTTTTGAAATAGAGTTATACAAAGGCAGAACCATAAACGGCAGGAAGTTGTAGACCATGCCGAGGACGATGGCTCTGGGAGTATTAATTATCTGCATCTGCGGCAGATGAAGAACGGAAAGTATGGAGTTAATGACACCGCTTTTTTCAAGAAGCGTCTGCCATGCCATGGTACGCAAAAGGAAGTTCATCCACATCGGAAGAATAAAAATAAATACAATAAAGCCGTGTGAAGATGCACTCATGGAATTAAGTATCAGTGCCAGGGGGTAAGCTAATAGAATACAGATTACCGTAGCAATCAATGCAAGCACCAAAGCAAGAAACAGACTCTTTAAGTGCTCGTACTGGCCCATTGCAAACACATTTTCCAATGTAAAGTGACCGGCGCTGTCGGTAAAGCCGTAGTAAAAGACCATTCCCAAAGGAATGATTATAAAAATGGCAGACCACAGATAATAAGGAGTGCCCAAAAGTTTTTTCTTAAGTGAATAATTATTCATCGAGTTTCAGGGCCTCCTCATCCTCAAATTCGGGTTTATTCATAATCTGAATATTGTAGGGGTCTACATCAATGCCGACCAACGTGCCGACAGGGAAACATTTGGTGGACTGAACCAGCCATTCAAAGCCGTTAGCCTGAACTTCCATTTCGTAATGTACACCCTTGAAAATGAGATGGGATACCAATCCTTCGATTTTTCCTTCGTTTGGTTTGGTCAAAATAACATCTTCCGGACGAATAACAACGTCGACGGGAGTGTTTGTGCCGAAACCTTCATCGACACAGTCAAAATTGACGCCGAGAATATTAACCAGACGGTCCTTAATCATACGAGACCTGATTATGTTGGAGTCTCCGATGAAATCCGCAACAAATGCATTCTCGGGTTCGTTATATATTTTTTCGGGAGAACCTATCTGCTGGATATAACCCTGGTTCATAACAACTATGGTATCCGACATGGTTAAGGCTTCTTCCTGATCATGTGTCACATAAATAAAGGTAATTCCCAATTCGTTTTTAAGTCGAATAAGTTCATACTGCATATCCTGACGAAGTTTTAAATCCAGTGCACCCAAAGGTTCGTCGAGCAACAAAACCTTAGGTTCGTTGACGATGGCTCTGGCGATGGCAATTCTCTGTTGCTGACCGCCGGAAAGGGTGTCGGGCATTCTGTTTTCGTATCCGTCCAAATTAACCAATTTAAGAGCATACTTAATTTTGTCGTCGATATATGATTTTGTTTTTCCTTTGATTTTTAACCCGAAAGCAATATTCTCAGCAATGTTCATATGCGGAAAGAGGGCATACTTTTGGAAAACCGTGTTGAGGTTTCTTTTATGAGGCGGAAGATTGGTAATATCTTCGCCGTTAAATATAACATTGCCTTTGTCGGGAGTTTCGAAACCGCCAATGATACGTAATGTGGTGGTTTTGCCGCAGCCGGAGGGGCCCAATAAAGTGATAAATTCATTTTCGCGTATGTAAAGATTAAGGTCATCGAGTACCGTCTGACCGTCAAAGGATTTGGAAATATGCTGTAAGTCGATTATTCTCATTTTTTTCCTCCGTTTTGTATCATTACATACTAAATTGAATATTCTTATAAATGCCATAAAAAGTCAAGAAAAACATATACAAAAACGCATGAAAAATAAATAAAAATTCTTGTTTAATACCAAGTGTTTTGTTAACATATAATATAGAAAAATAAGGACGAGGTATGCTATATGGCTTCCAAGAATAAAGATCGATACGTAGCGTATGTTTCAAGCTATACATCAGGCAATAAAACAAACATGGGAATCAGCATTTTTGATGTTGATGTAGAAAAGGGCAGAATGACAAAGAAGGACCAGGTTGAAATAACCAATTCTTCTTATATTACAATTTCGCATAATCAAAAATACCTTTATTCCATTACCGATTTTGGCGTTGAAGCATATTCAATTAATCCCGACGGTTCATTAAAGGTTTTGAATAATGCGTCTATCAATGGTATGAGAGGATGCTACCTTTCAACAGACTATGATGACAAATTCCTTTTTGTTGCAGGATATCATGATGCCAAACTTACTGTTCTTCGCGTAAACGAGGACGGCTCGGTTGGTGAAATCCTTGATGAAATATTCCACAAAGGATTGGGCTCTATAGCCGAGAGAAATTTCCGACCTCATATTAACTGCGTAAAGATGACCAGAGATAACAGGTTTCTTTTAGCTGCGGATTTGGGTATGGATCATGTCATTGTTTATGAATTGAATCATGTAACAGGCAAATTGCATCAGCTTGATATTATCCATTCGGAGCAGGAATCCGCACCGAGACATATGAAGTTCAGCAAAGACGGAAGTTTTCTTTATATAGTTCACGAACTTAAAAATTATATAGATGTGTATAGCTATTCACTTGATAAAAACAGTAATCCTGTGTTTGAAAAAATACAGAATATTTCTACTCTGAATGATTATCACGCATCCGGTTCTGCAGCATCTGCCATTAATATTTCTGTAGATTTTAAGTATATTATTTCTTCCAATGCCGGAGATAATTCCGTGGTTGTATATTCGGTTGACCAAAAGGAAGGTACATTAAGTAAAATTTTATGCCTGCCGGTATCGGGAGATTATCCTAAAGATGCCAGTTTGTTCCCTGATAATAAGCATTTGGTATCCCTTAATCATGAATCGAATACCATGACGTTTTTTGCCATAGACATGGCTAAGCACACAATGGTTATGAACGGACCCGAGATTGAGGTGGACCAACCGAACTGCATTATTTTCTACAAATTGCCGGAAGAATAAGATGAACAAAACTTTTTATGAAAAAGTCAGAGATTTCTTTATAAATATGGGAAAACATCACAGGCTTTTACTGCCGCTTGCGGTAGTTGGGCTTGCTGTTACCATGCTTATTTCCAATTTCTGCCATTTTTGTAAGAAAAGTGTTAAACGTTTTGCCTGTACTGCAGTTATATTGTGTCTGTTTTTCCTGGGAAACAGTTTTTGTTTTCCGACTCTCTATTCCGAGGGTTTTGTTTCGAAAGAAGAGGCGCCTTCCGATATTGCAGCCAACACATCGGATATCAGTTTGATTAACGATGAAAATCTGGATTTGACTACGGTAGACGAAGATGATGCCATCATCAGTGAGGTCTTTTCCGAACAAACCGTTTTAAATGATGATGAAATAGCTTCCCTTGACGATATTTTAAATAATGTGGATGTAGAGGATGCCGACGGCATTACGGATGAAGAAGAAAAGGGCTTTGATGCTTCGGATTGGCGTCTTACTTTGATTAATAAGCAGCATCCGATTCCTGATGATTATGAGTTTACGTTGGGAACGTTATCCGGTGCTATGCAATGTGACAGCAGAATCATTTCGGAACTTTTGAATATGATGAAAGCCGCAAAAGAAGATGGTGTAAATCTGGTTATTTGTTCTCCGTACAGAGATTTGTCCAGACAGGAGATGCTGTTTGATCGAAAGATTGAGGCATACCTTAATAAGGGATATACGTATATGGAGGCTTATAAGCTTTCGTCGCAGGCTGTAACCGTTCCCGGTGCCTCTGAACATCAGGTTGGACTGGCTATTGATTTAATAACCGATAACTATACCACTTTGGACGAAGGATTCGAAAATACCGCTGCAGGTATATGGCTTAAAGAGCATTGCGATGAATTCGGCTTTATTTTAAGATACCCGAAGGACAAAGAATTTATAACCAGTATAGAATATGAGCCCTGGCATTTCAGATATGTAGGCAAAGAAGCTGCCAAGGTGATTATGGAAGAAAATCTGTGCCTTGAAGAATTTTGGGAGAAGTATTTATAAATGTTTACTGTATTAAAAAAAGAAGGAAATGCCAAAAGAGGGTGCTTTGAAACTGTTCACGGAACAATTCAAACACCTGTTTTTATGAATGTGGGAACGGTGGCAGCCATTAAAGGTGCCGTATCCACAATGGATTTGAAAGAAATAAAATGTCAGGTTGAGTTGTCCAATACATATCATTTGCATGTCAGACCGGGGGATGATGTAATCCATGAAATCGGGGGCTTGCATAAGTTTATGAACTGGGACAGACCGATTTTGACGGATTCGGGCGGCTTTCAGGTTTTTTCACTTGCCAAGCTTCGCAAAATTAAAGAAGAGGGTGTCTTTTTTAATTCCCATGTAGACGGCAGAAAGATATTCATGGGACCTGAAGAAAGTATGCAAATCCAGTCAAATCTGGCTTCGACAATTGCGATGGCTTTCGATGAATGTCCTTCATCAAAGGCTGACAGGAAATATGTCATTGATTCCGTAGACAGGACGACCAGATGGCTTGTTCGATGCAAGGATGAAATGAACAGGCTGAATTCACTGCCTACTACAATAAATAAGAAGCAAATGCTTTTCGGAATCAACCAGGGTGCGGTTTTTGATGATATCCGAATTGAACATGCAAAGAGAATATCGGAACTTGACTTGGACGGATATGCTATCGGCGGACTGGCTGTAGGCGAAACCCATGAAGAAATGTATCGTATCATTGAAAGTACGGTTCCGCATCTCCCGAAGAATAAGCCCGTATATCTGATGGGAGTCGGTACTCCCGCCAATATTCTTGAAGGTGTTGACAGAGGAATAGATTTCTTTGACTGTGTATATCCTTCGAGAAACGGTCGGCACGGTCACGTATATACGAATTTCGGAAAACTCAATTTGTTCAACAATAAATATGAAAAGGATATGCGTCCCATTGAGGAAGGTTGTAATTGCCCGACATGCCGATCATATTCGAGAGCTTACATCAGGCATTTGCTTAAAGCCAAAGAAATGCTGGGAATGAGACTTTGCGTTTTGCATAACCTGTATTTTTATAACACCATGATGGAAGAGATACGACAAAGTCTCGACGAAGGAAACTTTAAGAGTTATAAAGAAGAAAAACTTTATCGAATGGGTACGGTAAAGGAATAAATTTTTCTTGTTTTTATTATATGTTTTGTGTATTATAAGTTTTAGTGCTTTAATACACGAAAGGAGATTCATATGAAAAGCGTAATTTTATCTGCAGCAGCACCTCAGGGAGGCTCAGGTGCATCAATTCTGCTTTTGGTCGGATATATAGCATTTTTTGTTTTGATTCTATATTTTTTGATGATTCGTCCTCAAAAGAAGGAACAAAAGAAAATTCAGTCAATGATACAGGCTCTGGAAGTGGGAGATTGTGTTTTGACTACCAGCGGCTTTTACGGAATAGTAATTGATATTACCGACGATACGGTTATCGTTGAATTTGGTAATAACAAGAATTGCCGCATTCCTATGCAGAAAACAGCTATATCCATGGTTGAAAAGGCCGATACAGAGTAATTAATTAACGCATAGGTTCAAGCCTATGCGTTTTATTTATGGAGGAGTTATGGAACTTAATATTGCAGTTATTAAAGGCGACGGAATCGGCCCTGAAATAGTGACACAGGCCATGAAGGTTTTGGACGCTGTAGCAAAGAAGTACGGACACAGTATTAACTACACACAATTGCTTTTGGGAGGCGCTTCTATCGACGCTTTCGGAAAGCCGCTGACAGATGAAACCATTGAAATGGCTAAGAAAGCAGATGCCGTATTGATGGGATCCATCGGAGGAGATACCACGAAATCTCCCTGGTACAAATTGGCTCCCAATCTGAGACCCGAAGCAGGACTTTTGGGAATCAGAAAGGCACTTAATTTGTTTGCAAATTTAAGACCTGCATATTTGTATGATGTTTTATCGGATGCCTGTCCTTTAAAAAAGGAAATTGCCGAACAGGGATTTGATATGTTGATAATGCGTGAACTTACCGGCGGTTTATATTTCGGAGAACGCTATACAAAGACAGTTGACGGATTAAAGACAGCTGTTGATACGTTGACATATAACGAAAATGAAATCAGAAGAATCGCTGTCAAAGCTTTTGAAATTGCAATGAAGAGAAACAAAAATGTTATCTCTGTAGATAAAGCAAATGTTCTTGATTCCTCAAGATTGTGGAGAGAGGTTGTAAACGAAGTATCAAAGGATTATCCCGAAGTAACATTGACACACATGCTTGTTGACAATTGTGCGATGCAGCTTGTTAAGAATCCTGCGCAGTTTGATGTTGTTTTAACAGAGAACATGTTCGGTGATATTTTGTCGGATGAAGCATCAATGATTACCGGTTCGATTGGTATGCTTTCATCAGCTTCATTAAATGAAACAAAGTTCGGTTTGTATGAACCTTCTCACGGTTCAGCTCCCGATATTGCCGGATTGGGCATTGCCAACCCGATTGCAACGATACTGAGCGCTGCCATGATGCTTCGTTATTCGTTTGATTTGGATGAAGAAGCACTTAGCATTGAAAATGCCGTAAAGCAGGTGCTTAAAGAAGGATACAGAACAACAGATATCTATTCTGAAGGAACAACTAAAGTAAATTGTGAAGAAATGGGCGATTTAATCGCAGAAAGGCTTTAATTATGAAATCGGATAATGTAAAAGTAGGAATGCAGCAGGCTCCTCACAGAAGTTTATTTAATGCTCTCGGATTTACCGAAGAAGAAATGAAAAAGCCCATGATCGGTATCGTCAGCTCATATAACGAAATCGTTCCCGGTCATATGAATCTGGATAAAATAGTAAATGCCGTTAAGTTAGGTGTAGCCGAAAGCGGCGGTGTCCCCGTTGTATTCCCCGCTATTGCGGTTTGCGACGGTATAGCAATGGGACATATCGGAATGAAGTATTCTTTGGTAACCAGAGATTTGATAGCAGATTCAACCGAATGTATGGCGCTGGCTCATCAGTTTGACGGTCTCGTAATGGTACCCAACTGTGATAAGAATGTGCCCGGTCTTTTGATGGCTGCTGCCAGAATCAATGTTCCCACGGTATTCGTTTCCGGCGGCCCCATGTTGGCAGGCCATGTGAAAGGACAGAAGAGATCCCTTTCATCTATGTTTGAAGCTGTAGGCTCTTATGCGGCCGGAACAATGACAGAGGAAGAAGTCAGAGAATTTGAAGAGAAGGTATGCCCTACCTGTGGTTCATGTTCGGGTATGTATACTGCCAATTCAATGAACTGTCTGACAGAAGCTTTGGGAATGGGACTTAAAGGAAACGGAACAATTCCTGCTGTATATTCCGAAAGGATAAAGCTTGCAAAGCATGCAGGTATGGCTGTAATGGAACTTGTTAAAAAGGATATTAAGCCCAGAGATATTATGACCAAGGATGCCATTATTAATGCTTTAACAGTTGATATGGCTTTGGGCTGCTCTACAAATTCAATGCTTCATTTGCCTGCTATCGCACATGAAGTAGGTTTTGATTTTGATATTTCATATGCAAACGAGATTTCCGCAAAGACCCCCAATCTTTGTCATCTGGCTCCTGCAGGCCCTACATATATGGAAGATCTTAATGAAGCCGGCGGTGTTTATGCCGTAATGAAGGAATTGATGGATGAAGGATTGTTAAATGATAACTGTATGACAGTTACAGGTAAAACAGTTCGTGAAAATATAAAGGATTGTGATAATAAGAACCCCGAAGTAATTCGAACAGTTGACAATGCATATTCTAAGACCGGTGGTTTGGCAGTTCTTAAGGGAAATGTTGCACCCGACGGTTCTGTTGTTAAGCGTTCAGCTGTATGTGAGGAAATGATGGTACATGAAGGCCCTGCCAGAGTGTTTGACTGTGAAGAAGATGCCATCGATGCTATTAAGGGCGGACGTATTGTTGCCGGAGACGTAGTCGTAATCAGATATGAAGGACCTAAAGGAGGTCCCGGCATGAGAGAAATGTTGAATCCTACTTCAGCAATAGCAGGAATGGGGTTGGGCTCATCGGTTGCCCTTATTACAGACGGACGTTTTTCGGGAGCATCAAGAGGTGCGTCTATCGGACATGTTTCACCCGAAGCTGCGGTTGGCGGCCCTATTGCATTAATTGAAGAAGGTGATATTATTTCAATCGATATACCCAATCTTTCTTTGAATGTTAAGGTTTCCGATGAAGAAATGGCTCAAAGAAAAGCTAAATGGCAGCCCAGAGAACCTAAAGTTACGACAGGTTATCTTGCACGATATGAAAAGATGGTTACCAGCGGAGACAAGGGTGCAATTTTAGTTAAATAGTAACTCGGAGGATAAAGATGTATATAAACGGTTCTGATATAGTAATTCAATGTTTAAAAGAGCAGGGAGTTGATACCGTATTCGGTTATCCCGGCGGTACGATTTTAAATGTCTATGATGCTTTGTACAAATATAATGAAGCTAATCCGAAGACGGCTATTAATCATATTTTGACGAGCCATGAACAGGGAGCTTCGCATGCTGCTGACGGTTATGCCAGAGCATCCGGCAAAGTCGGAGTATGTTTTGCAACATCAGGTCCCGGAGCTACCAACCTGGTTACAGGTATTGCTACGGCATACATGGACTCCGTTCCGATGGTAGCGATTACATGTAATGTAAATTTACCTTTGCTTGGCAAAGATACCTTCCAGGAGGTTGATATCGCCGGTGTTACGATGCCCATCACAAAGCACAGTGTGATTGTTAAAGATGTAAAGGTGCTCGCCGATACGATAAGAAGAGCTTTCAAAATAGCTGTAAACGGACGACCCGGCCCTGTTCTTGTTGATATAACAAAGGATGTATCGGCTGCAATGTGCGATTACGAGCCTCAGGTTCCTGCCGCAAAGGAAAATGTTTCCAAATATACCGATAAAGACATCGATGCAGCTGTTGCATTGATGGAGTCTGCTAAAAAACCGTTTATTTATGTTGGTGGTGGAGCAGTTATTTCGGGAGCTTATAAAGAAGTCAGAGAACTCGCCAAGAAAATCGATGCTCCTGTTTGTGATACATTGATGGGCAAAGGTGTAATGGATCCGAATTCCGACTATTACACCGGAATGATCGGAATGCACGGAACGAAGACATCCAATTTCGGCGTTTCGGAATGTGACCTCTTAATAGCACTCGGTGCACGTTTTTCAGACCGCGTTATCGGAAATGCATCAAAGTTTGCTACTTCCGCCAAGGTTTTGCATATTGATATCGATGCTGCCGAGATTGATAAAAATATTAAAACAGATGCCTACGTAATCGGAGACTTAAAAGAAGTACTTACAAAGATTAACGCTAAGGTAAAAGAGCAAAAGCATAATGAATGGATTAAGCATATTAAGGAGTTAAAGAAGACGTATCCTCTGTTTTATGATGATACGGTATTGTCGTGCCCTTATGTAATTGAAACACTTGATAAGGTTACAAACGGTAAAGCCATTATTACGACTGATGTCGGTCAGCATCAGATGTGGGCCGCACAGTATTATAAATATAATATGCCCAGAACATTCCTTTCATCAGGCGGTTTGGGAACAATGGGATACGGACTCGGAGCCTGTATCGGTGCCCAGGTAGCCATGAAAGATAAGATATGTGTTAATATAGCAGGCGACGGTTGCTTCAGAATGAATATGAACGAACTGGCTACTGCTTCACGTTACAATATTCCTATTATTGAGATAGTAATCAATAATCACGTACTGGGTATGGTACGTCAATGGCAGACTCTCTTTTACGGAAAAAGATATTCGCAGACCGTATTGAACGATAAGGTGGATTTCTGTAAGACCGCAGAAGGCTTAGGTGTTCATGCCATCAGAGTTACAAAAAAAGAAGAAGTTGAAAAGGCAATAAAAGAGGCTATTAAGTTAAAAGCTCCCGTTCTTATTGAATGTGTGATACCCGAGGATGATAAAGTGTTCCCCATGGTACCTGCAGGAGCTCCTATTTCTGAAGCCTTTGATGCCGGAGACGTCGGTAAATAAATTATTCAATAAATTTTCAGAAATAATGAAGAAGTTTTTTAAGGGTTTGTTAATTTCATTATTGATTGTAGTTGGACTGTCAGCAGTCTTTTACGTAGGAATGGCCGTTTATTATAAAGACGGCTTTTCTTATGGTACATTCATAAATGATGTTTATTGTACGGGTAAATCCATCGATGAGATAAATACACAGCTTATTGCGCGTACTCCCAAGTATGACGGACTTGTTATCGAAGACGGTAACAATAGATTATATACGATAAATTCCGACGATGTATTTTATAACATTGATTACAAAAACAAACTGATAGAAATCTACAGTAAGCAAAACCCGTTTTTATGGGGAAAGAATCTTTTAAATAATTCAAGATACAAAGTTACTCCGACTGTTTCCTATAATGAAGAAATTCTCAATGAGATTATAGCTTCATTTCCTTTTTATGAGAAAATCCCCGAAAACGAAAGAGAACTTTTTATTCAAAAGACGTTTTGGGGATATCAGATTAAAAACAATAAGGAACACGTTCTTGATAACGAATACACAAAGAGCCTGATTGCACAACGATTCGGCGAAATGGCCAAGTATGTCAATCTCGAAGCCGAGGGAGCATATAAAAATATTCCTTATACCGATAAGGAAATGAAACTGTTGAAGCTTTACGAAAAGATTGATGATTTTCAAACCTGTGATTTTAAATTCAAATTTGGAGATTATGAGATTCCCGTTTTTAAATCCGATGCCTGCGAATTCATATCTTTTGACCCGAATGGTGATTTCCTTTTGGATGACCGCGGTGAACTTGTTTTAAATGAAGATGCACTGTTTACATATGTAGACAATGTCTTTGCTCCTTTTAATACATATGGAAAGACGCGTACCTTTCAAACCTCGCAGGGCAGAACCGTTACCGTGGAAGGCGGAAATTACGGAAATGAATTTGATGTAGAAGCCGAAAAACTGTATTTTTTGGAGGCTTTCAAAAATAAAAGCAATGAAGTTCACGAGCCCGAATATCTGCATGAAGCTCTTTATAAAGGGAAAAATGATATAGGAGATACATATATTGAGATTGATTTGACCAATCAGCATATGTATTACTATGAGGACGGTGAACTAAAAGTTGATACGGATGTTGTTACAGGAAACACTTCGCTTCATCGTGGCACTATTACAGGAACCTATTATGTATATAATCATAGAAAAGATACTGTCTTGATCGGAGCGAATTATCAGTCGTTTGTTCGCTTTTGGCTGGGCGTTTATAAAGGATACGGAATACATGATGCTTCATGGAGAGGATCATACGGTGGACAGATTTACAAATATGACGGTTCTCACGGATGCATCAATACTCCTTACGAAAAAGTTAAGGAAATGTGGTATATGGTAGAGGAAGGAACACCGGTTATCCTTTTTTACTAGTATAAATGAGTATTTTTTGTCTGAATTAGGTAATTGTGATACTAGACAAAAATAATATATAAGTATAAAATACTAACTTAATAACAACAATTGTATTATTGTATACAAAAGAAAGATTTAGGAGGAAACTAAAGTGGCTAGAGTGTTTAACTTTTCGGCAGGACCGGCTATGATGCCTTTACCTGTACTTGAAGAAATCCAGGCAGAGCTTCTTGACTATCAGGGAAGCGGAATGAGTGTTATGGAGATGTCACATCGATCCAAGGTGTTTGCACAGATAGCTGATGAAGCTGAAGCTGATTTACGCAAACTGATGAATATTCCTGATAATTACAAAGTATTGTTTATTCAGGGCGGAGCAACCTTGCAGTTCTCGATGATTCCTATGAATCTTTGTAAAAACGGTGTATTTGATTATATAGTAACCGGCGCATGGTCAAAGAAAGCAGCTACCGAAGCAAAGAAATTCGGTAAAGTGAATGTTATTGCATCAAGCGAAGATGAGAACTATAGCTATATTCCCGATGTAAGCGATCTTCCTATTGATGATGATGCGGATTATGTTTATATCTGTGAAAATGAAACAATTCACGGAACGACATATACGGAACTTCCCAATACAAAAGGTAAGATTCTCGTAGCAGACCAGTCATCAATGTTTTTAAGCAAGCCTTGTGATGTTTCCAAGTATGGTTTGATTTACGGTGGCGTTCAGAAGAATATCGGACCTGCGGGAATGTCCATTGTTATTATCAGAGAAGATTTAATCAGAGAAGATATAGATCCCAAGACACCCGTATACATGAGATACGATACTCATGCAGGAAACGGATCAATGTACAATACTCCCAACTGTTGGGCAATTTACTGCTGCGGTAAGGTATTTAAGTACCTGCTTAATTTGGGCGGCCTTTCAAAGATGGATGAAATCAATAAGGATAAGGCTCAAGTATTGTATGATTTCCTTGATAACAGCAAGATGTTTAAGGGAACAGTTAAGAAAGAATATCGTTCACTTATGAACGTTCCTTTTGTTACAGAATCAGCAGAAAGTGATGCAGCTGTTGTTGCAGCTACAAAAGCAGCCGGTTTTGATAACTTAAAGGGTCATAAGTCTGTAGGCGGCTTAAGAGCTTCAATCTATAATGCAATGCCTAAAGAAGGTGTAGTTGCATTGGTTGAGTTCCTTAAGAAATATGAGGAGGAAAACTAGATGTTTAATTATTATTGCTTAAATCCTATTGCAAAAGTAGGTCTTGATAAATTCACAGATGAATTTAAGGCAACGGAAGATGTTAATGCAGCAGAAGGAATTCTGGTTCGTTCAGCAGCAATGCATGATATGGAACTTTCAGAAAATCTGCTCGCAGTAGCAAGAGCAGGTGCCGGCGTTAACAATATTCCGCTTGACGAATGTGCCAAGAAAGGTATCGTAGTATTTAATACCCCCGGAGCAAATGCCAACGGTGTTAAGGAATTGGTTATTGCCGGAATGCTTTTGGCATCTCGTGATGTTGTAGGCGGAATTGAATGGGTCAAAGAGAACAAGGCCGATGAAAATATCGGAAAGAGTGCCGAAAAAGCAAAGAAGGCTTTTGCAGGAACTGAAGTTCAGGACAAAAAGCTTGGTATCATCGGACTTGGTGCTATCGGCGTTAAGGTAGCTAACGTAGCTAAGCATATGGGTATGGAAGTTTACGGATATGATCCTTATGTATCTGTAGATGCTGCATGGAACTTAAGCCGTGATGTAAAGCATGTTCTTAATGTTGATGAAATTTACGAAAACTGTGATATCATTACAATTCATGTTCCTTTGCTTGATTCAACAAAGGGAATGATTAACGAAGAAGCTATTTCAAAGATGAAGGACGGAGTAATTATCCTTAATTTCGCGCGTGACCTTCTGTGTGATGAAAATGCTGTTCTCGATGGTATTGCCAAGGGCAAGGTTAGAAAATATGTATCCGATTTCCCGAATGCCACAACAGCAGGTAAGGAAGGATGTATCGTAATTCCTCACCTTGGTGCTTCAACCGAAGAATCAGAAGACAACTGCGCAAAGATGGCTGTTAAGGAAATGATGAATTACCTTAAGAACGGAAATATCGTTAATTCCGTTAACTTCCCGAACTGTGACATGGGTGTATGCGAACAGCCCGGAAGAATTGCTATTCTGCACAAGAATACAGCAAATATGATTACCAAGTTTACTGCATGCTTTGGCGATATCGGTATTAATATTTCCGACATGATGAATAAGTCAAAGGGCGAATATGCATATACAATGCTTGATATCGAAGAAAAAGCAGATGATGCCATTATTGAAAAGTTAAAGAACATCGAAGGCGTTATCAGAGTCAGAGTCGTTAAATAATCTTATCGCACATATGAAAAGGGAGAGCATTTGCTCTCCCTTTTAAAATTCAAGCTTTCCCAAGTCGGTTACGCCTGCCTCTTTCATGGTTTCCTGGAATTTGTCTTCCATTTCGACCTTCTGTAAAGAAGCCATATCCATATATTTTATAAATACATCTTCGACCGAGATGCCTTCTTCTTTGGCAATTTCTTCCATAACCGGTTTTAATTTCTCCAGCTGAAAAGATATTCGAGTGTTCTGCGGATCGATATCTTTTAAAACCTCTTCGGAATACTTATTGATTCTTTCCAATATTTCTAAATCTGTCATATTACTACCTCCGTCAATTCATATATTGTACACCGCAAATCTTGTTTTGGGTAGTTATCTTTGTTATCATACTATTAATAAATCCATTTGGAGGAATTAAATGAATAAGAAACTGTATAAGCTTATGAATTGGCCTTTGATTGAGGGTATTGTATATTCGGAAGAAGCTCATCCTTTTTCTGTTTTGGGACCCAGCGCAATCGGGGCCAATGTTTTATTTCAAACATTTATTCCGAATTGTGACAATGTTAATTTGATTATTACCTCAGGGAAAACAAAAAAGAGTATTCCCATGGAACAGGCCGACGAAAACGGATTTTACGCCTGTTTGGTTCCCGGGAAAATCCCTTCGGAATATGAATACGAAATAGTTAAAAACGGAACATCTGTATTTATTAAAGATCCGTATGCTTTTAATGATATTTTTACCGATGAAAAAGTTCTGTCCAAGTATACTCAAGGAGTCTGTACCGATGCCTACAGTATTTTGGGAGCTCATTGTGCAACATTCGGAGGGAAAAGCGGAGTTAAGTTTTCCGTTTGGGCGCCTAATGCCATGAGAGTCAGTGTCTGCCTTGAATCTTTTGACTATGACGGCCGTATGTTTCCTATGGAATTAAATGACAAATTCGGTGTTTACGAATTGTTTATTCCGGATGTTCAGCCTGGGAATCGCTATTTTTATGAGATTAAAATAAAAGGTTCTGACATTTTAAGAAAGGTAGATCCTTTCGGCAGAGAGTGTATTTGCGAAGACGGAACGGCTTTTTCCGTAGTTTGTGATGATTCATATGAATTCAATGATTCGAATTATTTAAAGAAGCGTGATTCCTTTAAGGAGTTGAATACACCTTTATGTGCGTATCAGATTAATCCTTATGATTTTAAAAAAGACTGTACCGGTAAGGAATTCACCGAAACGGTTGCGAAATATGTTTTGGAAATGGGATTTACTCACGTAGAACTTATGTGTGCAAATCAAGGGGTGAACAATCCTGACGACGGTATTTGTTCTTTTTATTCAATTGACGATAAATTTGGCGGAAATGTTGCTTTAAAAGAATTTACAGATATAATGCACCAAAATGATATCGGTGTCATTTTTGATACCTCTATTGATAGATTTTCGAGAGCTGATGAAGGTTTGTCGTCATATGACGGAACTAACCTTTATGAACATTTGGATCCGCGAAAGGGCTTAACCTTCGACGGAAAAAGTGCAGTCTTTAATTTCGGCAGAAATGAAGTTAAGAATTTTGTTCTTTCTTATATATGCTATCTTGCCAAGGAATTTCATATTGACGGCTTTAAGATAAACAATCTTTCCGATATGTTGTTCCTTGATTACAAAAGAAATGAAGGCGAATGGGTAGCAAATAACTATGGTGGCAATGAAAATCTCGAAGCGACAGACTTTATCAGATTACTAAACAAAACCATGGCGAAAGAATGTCCCGATGTGCTTATGATAGCATCGGAAAAGTGCGCGTTCCCGTATGTCAGCGCAAAAGAAAACGAAGGATTGTATTTTGACATGAAAGTAAATAACGGAATGATGGATGATTTACTTTCTTATATGTCAAATGATTCTTCACAAAGGTATGCTCATCATAATGAACTTACTTTCAGTATGGTATATCAGTATTCCGAGAACTTTGTGTCGGCGTTAAGTGATGATTTGTTTTACCTTCAGAATAAACCGCTGCTTCTTCGTATGAGCGGAGAGCAAAAAGATGCGTTTAGCAACTTAAGGTTATTATTGGGATTCATGTACACACATCCCGGACGTAAAATCGTTTTCGAAGGAACGGAACTCGGCGTAACGGAAGACTATTTTTCAGGCAACGGTATAGATTTTGCACTGACGCGAAAAAATGCCAATAAAGGTGTTAAAAATCTGGTCAAGGACTTAAACAAACTATATCGAAACAATAAGGCATTGTATGAATATGATTATTCCGCTACGGGATTTGAATGGATTAATTCCATGGCGGGAGATGACTGTTGTGTTTCTTATTATCGAAAGAATAAAGATGATAATGATACCATAGTTTGCGTATGCAATTTTTCGAATGAATTAAGAACCATTGATGTAGGAACTACCTTGGCAGGAAAGTATAAGGAACTGCTTAATACGGATGACAAGAAGTATTCGGGTTCCAATGTAACCAATTCAAAGGCTATTGAGATATCCGAAATCGGCGCTGATGGATTACCGTATCATTTCAGTGCCAAATTGGCTCCTTTTTCCATGGCTGTATTTTTATATATTCCTTTTACGGAAGAAGAAAAATACAAGATTTCCAAGAAGAAAGAAGCAGCTTTAGCCAAAACTCACGCTGATGAGTACGCCAGATTGGAGCAGGAGGCACTTTTGGAATTCGAAGAGGCTAAAAAGCGAATGGAAGAAGCCAAAGCACAAATGATTGAAGCTGAGAAAAAAGCAAAGAAAGCTGCGTCAAATGTACAAAAGGAATTGGAAAAGGCTAAAAAAGCTTTAGATGATGCAAAGTAATTCTTGAAATAAGCCAAACATTTTTATATAATAATTTGCGGTGTCAAAACCAAGCTTCCGTGGCCCAGCAGGTAGGGCAACTGATTCGTAATCAGTAGGTCAGGGGTTCGAATCCCCTCGGGAGCTTTTTCTATTTATAAATACGTTGTATTTATAAATAAAAAAAGCTCGGGTAAATGCACACTCGCGCGAAAGGAATATGTCGCTATCGCGACCGCGCTCGGCGCAAGCATTTCGCAAGCGAAATGCTATTTTGTAAAATACGTTGTATTTATAAATAAAAAAAGCTCGGGTAAATGCACACTCGTTTTTCCCTATTTTATTTCCTCGAATTTGATTGATTCGAGGTTTTTTTTATGATAAAATTAAATGCAATTTTAACAAAAGACTCGGAGGCAAGTTATGGCTCAGTTGTGGGGCGGCAGATTTACTAAGGAAACAGAAAAGAAAGTATATGATTTCAACGCTTCAATTAATTTTGATAAAGTGTTGCTTGATGAAGATATTGAAGGCAGTGTTTCACATGTCGTAATGCTTGAAAAGCAGGGTATTATTACTTTGGAAGAAAAAGATGCGATAGTTAAAGGACTGGCTGAAATCAGAAAAGAAGTTTCCGACGGAACTTTGATTATTGATGATTCATACGAAGACGTTCATTCATTCGTCGAAGCCAATTTGATTAAGAAAATCGGTGATGCAGGAAAGAAAATGCATACCGGAAGATCAAGAAATGATCAGGTTGCTTTAGACATGAGGATGCATGTTCGCAGTGAAGTAACCAATGTTAGCGATGAACTCGTCAATATTATGAATACATTAATGGGTATCATTGAAGAAAATAAAGAAACGTATATGCCCGGATTTACCCATTTGCAAAAAGCCCAGCCCACTACGCTGGCACACCATATGGGCGCATATTTTGAAATGTTTAAACGTGATTATTTGCGACTTTCAGATATATACGAACGATTAAATTATTGTCCTTTGGGAGCCGGAGCGTTTGCCGGAACCACTTATCCTTTGGATCGCAACTATACTGCGTCTTTATTGGGATTTGAAGGACCTACGTTAAACAGTATGGATTCCGTATCCGATAGAGATTACTGCATCGAGTTTTTATCTGCATTATCCATTATTATGATGCATTTATCGAGATTTTCGGAAGAAATCATTATTTGGAATTCCAATGAATACAGATTTGTAGAAATAGATGACGGCTATTCAACGGGATCTTCAATAATGCCTCAAAAGAAAAACCCTGATATAGCAGAATTGGTGAGAGGAAAGACAGGTAGAGTTTATGGCGCATTGATGTCTCTTTTGACTACCATGAAGGGTATTCCTTTGGCATATAACAAAGATATGCAGGAAGATAAGGAAGTTACCTTTGATGCAATCAAAACTGTTAAGGATTGCCTCAGCCTGTTTAACGGAATGCTGGCAACCATGAAATTCAATAAGGCGATTATGGAAAAATCAGCCATGAAGGGATTTACCAATGCGACAGATGCAGCCGATTATTTGGTAAATAAGGGAGTTCCGTTCAGAGATGCGCACGGAATTATCGGACAGATAGTTCTGTATTGTATTGAAAAGGAAAAAGCCATTGATGAAATGGATATTGATGAACTTAAAAAGTTTTCGGATGAGTTTGAAGCAGATATCTACGAAGCTATTTCTCTTAAGACGTGTGTCAACAAACGTTTGACAGTCGGTGCTCCGGGACCTTCGGCAATGGACTATTCCATTAAGGTTAATAAAGAGTTTTTAAATAAGTTAAATAAAGAATAAATATAAAAGAGGAGAAAAGTTATGAGTGAAAAATTACGTGTTGGTATTTTAGGCGGAACCGGTATGGTTGGTCAGAGATTTATCTCTTTATTGGAGAATCATCCCTGGTTTGAAGTTACCACAATTGCTGCCAGCCCTCGTTCTGCAGGCAAAAGATATGAAGATGCTGTTGGCGATCGTTGGAAGATGACAACTCCTATGCCTGAAAAGGTTAAGGATATTGTTGTTATGAATGTCAATGAAGTTGAGGCAGTTGCTTCACAGGTTGACTTCGTATTTTCAGCTGTCGATATGACAAAAGATGAAATCAGAGCAATTGAAGAAGAGTATGCAAAGACAGAAACTCCTGTTGTTTCAAATAACTCTGCTCACAGATGGACACCTGATGTTCCCATGATTGTTCCTGAGATTAATTCTAATCATATTGCTGTAATTGATTCACAGAAAAAGAGACTCGGAACAAAGAGAGGCTTTATTGCGGTTAAGCCTAACTGCTCAATTCAGTCATATACACCTGCTCTTACCGCTTGGAAAGAGTTTGAACCTTATGAAGTTATAGTATGTACATATCAGGCTATTTCAGGTGCGGGAAAGACATTCAAAGATTGGCCCGAAATGGTTGAGAACGTTATTCCTTATATTGGCGGTGAAGAGGAAAAGTCCGAAAAAGAACCTTTGCGTGTATGGGGAAAGGTTGAAAACGGCGTAATCGTTCCTGCCGAGGGAATTAACATTTCAGCTCAGTGTATCAGAGTTCCTGTTCTTAACGGACATACTGCAGCTTGCTTTGTAAAGTTTAAAAAGCATCCTACCAAGGAACAGTTGATTGAAAAGTTACTTGCTTTTAAGGGTGAGCCTCAGGAACTTAATTTACCTTCAGCTCCCAAGCAGTTTATTCAGTACATGGAAGAAGATAACCGTCCTCAGGTAACAATGGATGTTGATTACGAAAAGGGTATGGGTATTTCCATCGGAAGACTCAGAGAAGATACTATATATGACTACAAGTTTGTAGGTCTTTCTCATAATACTGTAAGAGGTGCAGCCGGCGGTGCTGTATTATGTGCTGAATTGTTGAAGGCTAAGGGACTTATCAGCGCTAAATAAATTATTTTAGGGGTTACAATATGGACGAGTTACGTTATCAAGTTGATCTTCTTAACGCAATGAACGGTCGCCTGCAAGCCGATGAAAGAATGTATCGGCTTGTATGCGCCACGTCATCCAGCGCAATTATTTATATTGATTTGGAAAAGGGAACTGTAAATACGCTCGGAGCATTTAGCGAGTTTTTCCCGGATGTTGAAATTCATGATATTAATGATATTTCAAAGCTTTATTCATATATAGAGGAACAGTCTGTTCTTCTTTTTAGAGACCTTATTTTCCTTGAAAAGACTACTGAGGTGCATCGCGATGCGGTTTTTAAACTCTCGGGTCGCAGAGCGTATATCGAATGCGCTGTTGATTTGGTCAAGGAAATGTCCGATTCTCCCAATGTAAAAATAATCAGAATCACAGATGTAAGTAAGACTTTGCTTCAAAACGAAGAACTTACATATATGGCTTACTATGACTTTAATACGGGACTGATGAACCGTAATTATTTTGTCAGTAAGCTGACTGATTTTGTATCAAAAGCAAATAACGAAAAAGCCATGATTCAGGTCATGTTTTTTGACCTTGATTCATTTCATACAATAAATGATTCCATGGGAATAGTTATCGGAGACGAAGTTGTTCAAACATTTGGACAGATTCTTAAAGTATACGAATCGGAAGATGTGTTGGTATCGCATTTTAATGCAGATGTTTATTGCCTGGCAATATACAATCCGAAAGGAAATGTATGCGCAGACTGCATTTTCTCGGAAGTTTCCGATAAATGTAAGGATCCCATAAAACTGACTAACGGAAATGAAGTCAGACTTTCATTTACGGCCGGTGTAGCGGAATATCCCGAGTCTGCGTTAACGTCGCTTGAACTGATTAATTGTGCCGAAATCGTTCTTTTTAAGGCAAAGAAAAAGGGACGTGGACAGATTCAGTATTTTGATGCTCCTATTTTGTCAGATTTCCTGACTAATGCAAATATAGAAAACAAACTGAAAGATGCTGTATTCAACAGTAACTTTATTATGAATTTCCAACCGCAGTATTATGCCGATTCCAAAAGATTAAGGGGCTTCGAGGCTTTGATTCGTTGGAAGGATGATGACGGCACGATGATACCGCCGTCTTTGTTTATTCCGATTGCGGAAACAAACGGCACGATTATTCCTATAGGAAATTTTGTCATTGAAGACAGTATAAAGAATTTTGTCGAATGGAAAGAAAAATATAATCTGAACATTACATTGTCATTAAACATATCGGCTGTTCAATACAGAGCAGAGGATTTTGTTCAGAATCTTCTTGATATTATCAATAAATATGAAATTGATCCTTTCTTTATTGAATTGGAGATTACGGAGACCATATTAATCGAAGACTTTACTGATGTAGTAAACAAACTCGAAGCATTAAGAAGTTTCGGAATTAAGGTTTCGCTTGACGATTTCGGAACGGGCTATTCATCGCTTTCATATTTAAAAGGTCTGCCGATTGACACCTTAAAGATTGATAAAGCTTTTGTAGATACTGTTTCGTTTGATTCCAATACGAGAATCATAATTGAAACCATTGTTTATATGTCAAAGAAATTGGGATTTGAAACGGTAGCGGAAGGCGTTGAAGATCAGAAACAATTCGATTACTTAAAGAGTATCGGATGCGACTGTATTCAGGGATATTTCTTCGGCAAACCGATGGATAGTGAAAGTGTTGACAGATTGTTGCTTTCGGAAAGCATGTATGGGGTGTAGATAATGCTGTTAGGCAGAACTTCGGAATTGAAACATTTAAATACATATTATGACCAGGAAGGCTCGCAGATAGTAGTTGTTTATGGACAAAAGAATGTCGGAAAAACTGCGTTATTGATGAATTTTGTTCAGGATAAGCCTCATTATTATATCAGAGTACGTTCCGCTTCGGACAGACAGATTCGCTATCTGTGGGGGCAGGAACTGGCAAAGGATGATATTAAGTTACTCAAATATCCTACTTTTGCGGATATATTTAAGGCAATCATCAACACGCAGACAGATAAAAAGGTCATAATTATTGACGAATTCCAATATGCGATTAAAGCTTCGGATGATTTTATGAAGGAACTTGTCAATTTTGTTCACAGTTATTGGCAGTCCCAGAACGTTATGATAGTTTTATGCTCATCTTCAATCGGATGGGTTGAAAACTCCATGATTAATAAAATAGGTGATGCAGCATATGAATTAAGCTCTTTTTTAAAGATTAAGGAACTGTCTTTTGAACATATGATGGAATTCGCGCCGGGCTTTTCTATGGAGTCGTGTATTGAAGCATATGCCGTTTTGGGAGGTGTTCCGGGATTGTGGGAACATTTTTCCGACAAGATTTCAATCAAAGAAAATATAGTCAGGTATATTCTTGATCCAAATTGCTTTTTGAGATTCGAAGGGCAGAGAATTGTTGAAGATGAACTTAGAGAAACGAATGTCTACAATACGATTCTTTCTTCAATAGCTCAGGGTCATCATAAACTGAATGATTTGTACCTTCATACGGAGTTTTCTCGAGCAAAGATTTCGGTTTATTTAAAGAATTTAATGGAACTCGAACTCGTTGAAAAAGTATTTTCGTATGATACCGAAGGTAAAGAAAACACTCAAAAAGGAATATACAGAATAAGTAATCATTTTGTTGATTTTTATTTTACCTTCATATATCCGAATTTGACCGATTTGGAGACAATGATGCCGACTGAGTTTTATAAGGTTCATATAGCTCCGAAATTTAAATCTTATGTTGCCGAGTATTTCAGAACAGTATGCAAGCAACATATCGAAAAATGGAATAAGTGGGGCTCTTTGCCGATAGAAATTGACAGAATCGGTGAATGGGTCGGAAAAATAGGAACAATCGATGTTATCGCTCAGAATGAAAAAGGTGACACAATTGTCAGCATTTGCAATTGGGATAAACCTCTTATGAGATACGATGATTATGAGTGGTTGCTTTACTGTTGCAAGGAAGCAAAAATCAGAGTCGATTATGTTTATTTGTTCTCGGTTCGCAGATTTGATGAGAAATTGAATCTGGAAGCCAAAGTTAAAACCAATTTGAAATTGATCAGCCTGGAAGATATGTAATGGGTAAATGTTTGTTTATAGCCGAAAAACCTTCGGTGGCTAAAGAGTTTGCGAAAGCGTTTAAAGTTAATGCGCCTTCAAAAGACGGATATATTGAATCGGATAAAGTAATTGTAACCTGGTGTGTCGGACATTTGGTTACGATGAGTTATCCTGAAGTATATGATGAAAAATTAAAAAGATGGTCTTTATCAACCATACCTTTTATCCCATCCGAATACAAATATGAAGTAATCAAAGACGTTAAAAAGCAATTCGATATCGTTGCGGGATTGCTCAATCGTGAGGATGTGGATACTATCTATGTCTGCACCGACTCGGGACGTGAGGGTGAATATATTTACCGCCTGGTAGAAAAACAGGCTAACGTTCAAAAGAAGGACCGCAGAAGAGTATGGATCGATTCCCAAACGGAAGAAGAAATAATTCGCGGTGTCCGTGAGGCAAAGGATTTGTCGGAATATGATAACCTTTGCGCTGCGGCTTATTTGCGTGCCAAAGAAGATTATTTGATGGGAATTAATTTTTCCCGTGTACTGACATTGAAATACGGAAATTCCGTTAAAAACTATCTTAACAGTGACAAAGGTGTCGTTTCCGTAGGCCGTGTTATGACTTGCGTATTGGGAATGGTCGTTAACAGGGAACGGGAAATCAGAGCGTTTGTCAAAACTCCTTTTTATCGTGTTATCGGTGAGTTTATGCTAAACGATACTTCGGTTGAAGGTGAGTGGAAAGCTGTTGAAGGTTCGAAATACTTTGAATCTCCATTGCTTTATAAAGAGAACGGATTCAAAAAAGAAGATGATGCAAAGAATCTGATAAACGAACTTTCAGGAAAAGGAGCGGTTGTTTCTTCCGTTGAAAAGAAGAAGGAAAACAAAAATGCTCCTCTTTTATATAATTTGGCCGAGCTTCAAAATGATTGTGCCAGATACTTCAAAATAAGTCCAGAAGAGACTCTTAAAATTGCGCAGGAACTGTATGAAAAGAAACTGACCACCTATCCCAGAACCGATGCGAGAGTGTTATCCACGGCCGTTTCCAAGGAGATAACCAAGAACATCAGCGGATTGCGTTCCTATAATATGGTTTCCGAGTTCGCAAACGAAATACTTTCAAAGAAAATGTATGAAGGAATAGCCAAAACCAGATACGTAAACGATAAACTGATTACCGATCACTATGCAATTATTCCGACCGGACAGGGCTTTGGTTCTCTGCAGGGCTTAAGCAGAACTTCTTCGCTGGTATATGAAATAATCTGCCGTAGATTTTTGAGCATATTTTATCCTCCGGCCGTTTTTAGAAAGATAGCGTTAACAGTAAAAATTGATACGGAAAGTTTCTTTTCGAATTTTAGAGTTCTGGAAGATAAAGGGTATTTGGCCGTTACTGATTTTAGTTTTAAAAAGAAAGCAAATCAGGAAGCTAACGCTGAAGAAACATCGGATGATGAAAATCGTTCGGATGAAGAAAAAGAGCTGGATGATAATTTGCTTTCGCTGCTTTCGCAAATAAAGAGCGGACATGAACTTCCGGTTAAGGCTCTTTCGATAAAAGAAGGTGAAACCGCGCCGCCCAAGAGATATAATTCCGGTTCTTTGATTCTGGCCATGGAAAACGCCGGACAACTGATTGAAGACGAGGAACTGCGTTCTCAGATTAAAGGAAGCGGAATAGGTACTTCCGCAACTCGCTCCGGAATTTTGGAAAAACTGAATAATAATAAATATTTGCAAACAAACAAAAAAACTCAGATAGTAACACCTACGCTTTTGGGTGAGATGATTTACGATGTAGTAGATAATTCGATTAAGCCGTTGCTTGATCCGAAGCTTACCGCCAGTTGGGAAAAAGGATTGACAGGTGTTGCAAACGGCGAGATATCTGAAGATGAGTATCTTCAAAAAATGAATGATTTCGTCATTAGAAGGACGGATCTGGTAAAGAATCTTCATAATGAAGGGAACCTGATATCGTTATTTAACAGAGCTTCCGCTTTTTATAAAAAATAGGCAGCTTGTGATTTGTAAAGTAGCTTTGGTACGAGGAAATCATTGACTTTTATCAGGCTTTGATTTATGCTTTTAAGTGCTGTTTATTAAAGATTATTTAGATTAGTTTCTATATAATATTACATATTTTGAAAGGAGTAATCACATGATTTATTCAAAAGAAGTTGAAGAAATGTGCCCGGTTAAGCAGGGTGTGAACCATGGTTGTGCACCTATTCCCGAAGAAGCTAAGTGGGTAAAGGCAAAGGATGTTAAGGACATTTCCGGTTATACACACGGTGTAGGCTGGTGTGCACCTCAGCAGGGAGCTTGTAAGCTTTCCTTAAACGTAAAGGAAGGTATTATTCAGGAAGCATTGGTTGAGACTTTGGGATGCTCAGGTATGACTCATTCAGCAGCTATGGCAGCTGAAATTTTACCCGGCAGAACCATTCTTGAAGCTTTGAATACTGACCTTGTTTGTGATGCGATAAATACAGCTATGAGAGAGCTTTTCTTACAGATCGTTTACGGTCGTACACAGTCAGCTTTCTCTGAAGACGGACTTGCAATCGGTGCAGGTTTGGAAGACCTCGGTAAGGGAACACGTACCATGGTTGGTACAACATACGGAACTTTGGCAAAAGGACCCAGATATTTGGAACTTACAGACGGTTATATCACAGGTATTGCTTTGGATGAAAACGATGAAATCATCGGATACAAGTACATTAACTTTGGTAAGATGATGGACTTCATCAAGAAGGGTGACGATGCCAACACTGCTCTTGAAAAAGCTTCAGGCCAGTACGGACGTGTACAGGATGCAGTTAAGATCATAGATCCCAGAACTGACAAAGAAGTTAAATAAGGAGGAGAAAAAGATGGCTTTATTTGAATCGTATGAAAGAAGAGAACCTCAGATTTTAGCTAAGCTTAAGGAGTACGGAATCTCTTCTATTGAAGAATGTAAAGAAATCACAGAGAAGGCCGGTATTGATGTATACCACCTTATCGAAGGAATTCAGCCTATCTGTTTTGAAAACGCTAAATGGGCATATACAGTTGGTGCAGCTATCGCAATCAAGAAGAATTGTCGTAAGGCTGCCGATGCAGCTGCTGCAATCGGTGAAGGACTTCAGGCTTTCTGTATTCCCGGATCTGTTGCCGACACTCGTAAGGTTGGTCTCGGCCACGGTAATTTAGGAAAGATGTTACTTGAAGAAGATACAGAATGTTTTGCATTCCTTGCAGGACATGAATCTTTTGCAGCTGCAGAAGGTGCTATCGGTATCGCTGAAAAAGCTAACAGAGTTCGTAAGACACCTCTTCGTGTTATCCTTAACGGTTTAGGAAAGGATGCTGCTCAGATTATTTCCAGAATCAACGGATTTACATTTGTTGAGACAGAGTATGATCCTTATACAAATACAGTTAAAGAAGTATCTCGTAAGTGCTACTCAAAGGATCCTGCTTCTCCTCGTGCAAAGGTTAACTGCTACGGTGCTAATGACGTTTGCGAAGGTGTTGCTATCATGTGGAAGGAAAACGTTGACGTTTCTATCACAGGTAACTCTACCAACCCTACAAGATTCCAGCATCCCGTTGCAGGTACATACAAGAAGGAAAGAATTGAAGCCGGCAAGAAGTATTTCTCAGTTGCTTCTGGCGGTGGTACAGGACGTACACTTCATCCCGATAACATGGCTGCAGGTCCTGCTTCTTACGGTATGACAGATACCATGGGACGTATGCACTCAGATGCTCAGTTTGCAGGTTCTTCTTCAGTTCCCGCACACGTTGAGATGATGGGTCTTATCGGAGCAGGTAACAACCCTATGGTTGGTATGACTGTTTCTACAGCTGTTTCTATCGAAGAAGCTGCTACAGCAGGCAAGTTCTAAGACAGAATTATTAATGTATAATTGCGGCGTCAGTATTTAACTGACGCCGCTTTGTCATATGAAGGATTAATGATGAGTAAAGAAGTTTTTGCATTGTTTTTTTCACCCACAGAGAATACTAAAAATGCTGTGCGTGCCTTGGCCAAAGGAATAGCCAAAGTCGTTTCGGAAAATGATTTTTATTCTATTGATTTAACAGGGCCGAACGACAGAAGAGGCGTTTATGAATTCGGAGAAGATGATATTGTTCTTTTGGGATTCCCTACATACGCAGGCAGAATTCCCAACAAGGTAATGCCCTATGTCGAGCAGTCAATTGTCGGAAACAAAACTTTGGGTATCAGCCTGGTTACATACGGAAACAGAGCATATGATAATTCGTTAAAGGAATTATCCTTTCTGATGGAGCAAAATGATTTTGAAATTATTAATGCATTCGCTGTCCCATCAGAGCATGCTTTTACCGATAAATTGGCAAAAGGACGTCCTTCACAGGAGGATCTTGATTTTCTTTTTAATAAAGGAGTTGAAATCGGAAAGAAAATTGCTGCCGGAAATATTAAGTTATTAAAGGCCGATTCGTTGCCGGGAGATAAGTTTGAAGATATGAAGTATTATGTTCCGAAAAAGGAAGACGGAACAGATGCTGTATTTTTAAAGGCTATGCCCGTTACAGACGAGAGCAAATGTTCGCAGTGTAATGAATGTAAATATAGTTGTCCCATGAACTGTTTTAAAGAAAGCGTGACAATTCCTCAGGGAATATGCATTAAATGTCAAAAATGTATAAAGAACTGTCCGAATGGGGCAAAACATTTTGATGATGCGGAATTTTTGAGTCATGTTCAATATTTGATTAATAACTATAGTGAGAACAGATGTGAAATAGAAGTGTATTAAAGAAAAGGCTTTTGAGTATTACTCAAAAGCCTAATTTATTATTCTGTGTAAAACACAGTGTCTTCATCGGTGTCAAAATCGTCTTCGGAAGGTTCGCTTTCCGAAGGAGAGATGCTTTCTGTCAAAATATCTGATGCCGGATTATCGGTTTCAGAGGTTTCATCTGATGAATTGCTGTTATATTCACCATGAAGCGCTTTAACGATTATCTTTAGTTTGTTGTTGGCATCTATGTAACAATCATATCCATTGCTGAATGCCATATCATCATATTCCCCGTCATAGGCTGTATGAAAATATCCGGCAGCTTCCGACATTTTCGATGAAGCGTTCTCGGCAACTGTTTTTAAATCTTCGTATCCTTCGGGAACCTCCAAAGAAGCCATTTGTGCAAAATTCGTATCCATTGAATCAATATACTTTAAAAATTTGGAAACGGCTTCATCACTTTCGGGCTCGATGGCGTTAATGTTATCGTCCAAAGTTACCATGTTTTCAAAGAAGACATCCATATTTGCCTTATACTTGGCGGTAGTACTGTCTGTGGAAGAACATCCGCAAATACAAATTGTTGTTATTACACAAACAATCAAAAAACGTAATTTATTCATAAACAAATTCCTTTTTTAACTTTAAAAAATCCATTAAATAAATTATCATAAATAAGAACGTTTATCAAGAAACCATATTGAAAGAGAGTATTTATGACAAAAGAAGAATTCGCGCGTTTAAGCCAAAATAAAGTCCTGTTTATGGATGGTGCCACAGGTTCCAATCTGGTTAAGTCCGGCATGCCTTCGGGCGTATGTCCCGAAAAGTGGATACTGGAACATCCGGATGTTTTGGTTGATTTGCAAAAAACATATATAGAGAACGGTTCACAGTTTATTTTATCGCCTACCTTTACGGCTAACAGAATAAAGCTCAGTGAATACGGACTTCAAAATGATATAGAAAATATCAACAAGGAACTCGTTGCTCTTTCTAAAAAAGCTGCGGGAGATAAGGCTTTTGTGGTCGGAGATATTACCATGACGGGCAGACAGTTAAGTCCTGTCGGTGATATGGAATTTGAAGAACTGGTTGATGTATATAAGGAGCAGGTTAAGTATCTTTGCGAAGCAGGTGTTGATTTAATTACCGTAGAGACCATGATGTCTTTGCAGGAAACGAGATGTGCTGTAATTGCATGTAAGGAAGTCTGTGATTTGCCCATTATCTGTACCATGACTTTTGAAAGCGATGGCAGAACTTTGTACGGGCAGGACCCTCAAACCTGTGCTCTTGTTCTTGATAAATTGGGAGTCAGTGCTATCGGTGCCAACTGTTCGTCAGGACCGGACAAGATGGCCCAAATCATTAAGGAGATGGCTCTTGTTACCGATCTTCCTTTGATAGCAAAGCCGAATGCCGGGATGCCTACACTTGATAAAGACGGAAAGACTGTCTATGATATGTCCCCCGCAGATTTTAAAGAAGCCTTCGGAGCGCTTATGGATAACGGCGCGTCAATGATTGGCGGATGTTGCGGAACAGATCCTTCATATATAAAAGCTATACATGATGAGTTTAAAGACTACCCGGTTAAAGTAAGAACACAAGCATGCCAAAAAAGATTTCTTTCATCCGAAAGAAAAGTGTTGCCATTATATCCTGACGGCAGGTTTTTGGTTGTCGGAGAAAGAATTAATCCGACAGGAAAAAAGAAATTACAGGAAGAACTCAAAGAAGGCAAACTTGATTTGGTTTTGCAATATACCGAAGAACAGGAAAATTGCGGAGCTCAAATCCTTGATATTAATGTCGGAATGGGACTCATTGACGAAAATGAAATGATGCAAAAAGTCCTAAGAGAAGTTACGGTGGCAACTTCCCTGCCTTTGTCTATTGATACCACAAAGACGGATGTTCTTGAAAATGCACTCAGATTCTACCCGGGACGTGCTTTGGTCAATTCTGTTTCCGCCGAAAGCAAGACAATGGAAGATAAATTGAAGATTGCCCGTAAATACGGAGCTATGATTATTGTTTTGCCGTTATCCGACAAGGGCTTGCCCGAAAATATGGATGAAAAGATTGAGAATATTAATACGGTACTTGATAAAGCTTTTGCTATGGGATTTACCAAGGAAGATATTGTTATAGACGGATTGGTAGGAACTGTCGGAGCGAATAAAAAAGCGTGTCTTGAAGTCCTTGAAACCATTAAATATTCAAAGGACAATAATTTTTTGTCAACATGCGGACTTTCAAATATTTCCTTCGGATTACCCGAACGAAGCTTCGTAAACACCGCATTTTTAACGATGGCTATTAGTGCAGGACTTTCTATGGCCATTATGAATCCTTCACAGGAAATGCTTATGAATGCTTCTTTTGCATCAGATTTACTGATGGCTAAAGACGGCGCGGACATTGCATATATTGACAGAATGAATGAACATTCATTTGTACTTGAAAGCAAAAACAAGCAAAGCGCAAATGATGTATCCGTGCAGAATAATTCCGCTTCCGAAAATGTTTTGTATAAGGATGTTTTAAAAGGAAATAAGGAAGGTGTTGTTGAACACACCGAAAATGAACTTAAACTAAGAACTGCCGATGATATTTTGAATAACACATTAATGCCCGCTATTGACGAAGTCGGGAAATACTTTAATGACGGAAAATATTTCCTGCCGCAGCTTATTGCATCGGCCGAAACCATGAAAAGTTCCATTGCAGTTTTGGAAAAGACAATGGAAAAGAAAGAAAATCAAAAAGATACTCCGACAATAGTTTTAGCTACGGTTAAAGGAGATATTCACGATATCGGAAAAAATCTGGTAGCTATGATGTTGTCAAATCACGGATTCAAAGTAATCGACCTGGGAAAGGATGTTGCTCGTGAGGAGATAGTGGATGCAGCAATTAAGGAAAATGCAGCAATTATCGGATTGTCGGCGCTTATGACGACAACGATGGATGAAATGAAGCGTGTGATTAAATATGCGAAGGACAAGGGCTGCAAATCAAAGATTATGGTCGGCGGAGCGGTAATTACCGAAGACTATGCAAAGGAAATAGGTGCCGACGGTTATTCAAAAGACGCAGCGGAAAGCGTTTTGGTTGCAAAGAAACTGTTAGGTTAGTATACTTTATAAAGATTTATAATATACTCCCTTTTGGGAACACATAGATGCAGGAGATTATTATGTTAGGTTCGGACGCATTGGTAAAATGCCTTGAAGCAGAAAAAGTAAAATATGTATTTGGATATCCCGGAGTTGCTATATGTCCTTTTTATAACAGCATTCTTAACTCCGGTGTTCAGACTGTTTTAATCAGAACTGAACAGAATGCGGCTCATGCTGCCAGCGGATATGCTCGTGTAACAAACGAAGTAGGTGTTTGTGTTGTTACCTCCGGCCCGGGAGCTACCAACCTTATTACAGGTATAGCTACGGCATTTGCAGACAGTATACCGCTAGTATGTATTACGGGACAGGTTAATTCCGAATTGTTGGGCTCTGATGTTTTCCAGGAAGCTGATATTACGGGAGCTGTTGAGTCTTTTGTTAAATACTCTTATTTAGTTCGTAATGTTGAGGATATTCCCAGAATTATGAAAGAAGCATTCTATATTGCTTCATCAGGAAGAAAAGGACCTGTTCTTATCGATATTCCCATTGATGTTCAGAATGCGGAAATAAAGAAGTTCGTATATCCCGAAACAGTATCCATGAGAACATATAAACCTACTGTTAAGGGAAATACCGTTCAGATTAAGAAAGCTGCAGACAGATTGGCTAATTCCAAAAAGCCCATTATTTGTGCAGGTGGAGGCGTTTTGCTTTCAGGAGCTCAAAAGAGCCTCAGAACTTTTGCCGAAAAGCATAATGTGCCTGTAGTTTCTACCATGATGGGAATAGGCGTTATGCCTACCAAAGATCCTTTATATTTCGGAATGGTAGGAAACAACGGTAAAATGTACGCAAATCGTGCTATGAACGAAGCCGATTTGATTATCATGGTCGGCGCGAGAGTTGCAGACAGAGCTATTTCCCAGCCTGATTTGGTGATGGAAAATAAAGTTTTGATTCATATTGATGTTGACCCTGCGGAGATTGGTAAAAACGCATTGGCGACAATTCCCATAGTCGGTGACTGCAAACATATATTTGATGAATTGAATGACTTGGAATTTGATGTTAATTCCACCGAGTGGGTTAATACCTTAAGAACATACAGAGAAACTATGAAGGTAGAAAGAACACCGAACAAAGACTTTGTCGACCCTGAAGAGTTCATTACTATTCTTTCGGACAAAATGGATAAAGACGGTGTATATGTTGCCGATGTAGGTCAGAATCAGATTTGGAGTTGTGCTTATCATATAGTTAAAGAAGGCAGATTCTTAACAAGCGGCGGTATGGGAACCATGGGATATTCCATTCCCGCGGCCATGGGTGCTAAACTTGGAACACCCAAAAAGCAGGTAATTGCTGTTTGCGGTGACGGTTCTTTCCAGATGTCCATGATGGAACTGGCTACTATAATGCAGTATGATGTTCCCGTTAAAATAATTGTATTACGCAATAATTATTTGGGTATGGTTAGGCAGTATCAGCATTTTGCTTATGATGATAAATACTCTGTTGTTTATCTTGATAATAAGCCTGATTTAAAGAAAATTTCAGAAGCTTATGATATTAAATATTTGAAGCTTTCAAATATGAAAAAAGCCGAAGATGTGATTGATGAGTTCCTTAAAAATGATGAATCCGTTATTTTGGAATGCATGATTGATCCCATGGATTTGGTATAAAGGAGTTTTTAGATGAAAAAAATATATTCGGTACTTGTAGAAAACAGATCCGGTGTTTTATCAAAAGTTTCCGGCCTTTTTTCACGCAGAAATTTTAATATTGATTCATTGGCTGTCGGAGAAACCGAAGACAATTCCGTTTCCAGAATGACCATAGTTTCCTCCGGAGATTCGAGAACTATTGAACAGGTTGAAAAGCAGCTCAATAAAAAGCTTGATGTCATTAAGGTTAAAACTTTCTATGAAGAAGAAAGTATTCGATGCGAGCTTATGTTTGTTAAAGTTAAGTACAACAAGAACAACAGACGCGATATCATGGAAATCTGTGATATCTTAAGCGCTAACATCATCGACATGTCTAAAAATCTGATGCTTATTAAAATGTGTGATACTCCGGAAAGAATCAGCCTCCTTCTTGACATGCTGAAGGGTATTTCGATTGTCGAAGTAGCCAGAACAGGTTGCCTTGCTTTGCAAAAATGTTCTTTATCCGAGTAGTTACGTATTGAATTTTACACTTTACCATGATAAACTAACTAAGGTTTAAGACCGATTGGAGTTTAGTATGAATAAAAAGGTTTTTCAGATATTAGTTGATAATACAACAGGTGTACTTAGCCGTATATCAGGGCTTTTTTCCCGCAGAGGATATAATATCGAATCCATAACGGCGGGAGTTACGGCTGATCCCCGTTATTCCAGAATTACCATAGTGGCTTCCGGTGAAGATGAAGTACTGGATCAGATTGAAAAGCAGGTTGCCAAACTTGAAGACATTCGTGACGTCAAGGAATTGATTCCCGATGAATCTGTATACAGAGAGTTGGCATTGGTTAAGGTTAGAGCTAACGCCAAGCAAAGAGAAGACGTTAAGTCCATTGTTGATTTTTATAAAGCAAAGATCATCGATGTTTCTTATGACAGTTTGATTATTGAGTTAACCGGTAACCAGGCTAAAATTGATTCTTTCCTTGATATTTTGCGTGATTATGAGATATTGGAACTGGCCAGAACCGGTATTGCAGGTCTCTGCAGAGGTGCTGAAGGAGTTATTTATTTATAATCGTTAACAAATTTTTTTCATATATGAAAGGAGTCATGAAAATGGCAAACAAAATTTATTACCAGGAAGATTGTAATCTCTCTTTATTGGAAGGTAAGACAATCGCTGTCATTGGTTACGGTAGCCAGGGACACGCACATGCATTAAATGCTAAGGAATCAGGTTGCCACGTTATTATTGGTCTTTATGAAGGCTCTAAGAGTTGGAAGAAGGCTGAGGCACAGGGATTTGAAGTATATACAGCTGCAGAAGCTGCAAAAAAAGCCGACATTATTATGATTTTGATTAATGATGAACTTCAGGCTGACATGTACAAGAAGGATATCGAACCTAACCTTTCCGAAGGAAATATGCTTATGTTCGCTCATGGCTTTAACATTCATTTCGGATGCATTAAGCCCCCCGCATTTGTTGACGTTACAATGATTGCTCCTAAGGGACCCGGACATACGGTTCGTTCTGAATATCAGGCAGGAAAGGGTGTTCCTTGTTTGGTTGCTGTAGAGCAGGATGCTTCAGGTAAGGCTCTTGATTTGGCATTGGCATATGCACTTGCTATCGGTGGTGCCAGAGCCGGCGTTTTGGAAACAACATTCAGAACAGAAACAGAAACAGACCTCTTTGGTGAACAGGCTGTTCTTTGCGGTGGTGTTTGCGCACTTATGCAGGCAGGTTTCGAAACATTGGTTGAAGCAGGTTACGATCCCAGAAATGCCTACTTTGAATGTATCCATGAAATGAAACTTATCGTTGACTTGATTTATCAGTCAGGTTTCGCAGGAATGCGTTATTCTATTTCAAATACAGCTGAATACGGTGATTATATTACAGGACCCAAGATCATCACTGAAGAAACAAAGAAGACAATGAAGAAGATTCTTTCAGATATTCAGGACGGTTCGTTCGCTAAGGAATTCTTACTTGATATGTCTCCCGCAGGTCGTCAGGTTCACTTCAAGGCTATGAGAAAGCTTGCTTCAGAGCATCCCGCTGAGAAGGTTGGTGAAGAAGTTCGTAAGCTTTACTCTTGGAACAACGAAGACGATAAGCTTATCAACAACTAATAAAAATGGCCCTCGGGTTTTCCGGGGGCCTTGTTTTAAATGAATTTTCACTAAGGAGATTATTTAACCATGGGAATGACAATGACTCAAAAGATACTTGCGTATCATGCCCATCTGCCTTATGTTGAGGCGGGACAGTTAATCGAGGCTGATTTGGACCTCGTTTTGGGAAATGATATTACCAGTCCTGTAGCCATTAAAGAAATGGACAAAATGAATACAAAGGGTGTTTTTGATAAAGACAAAATAGCCTTGGTTCCCGATCATTTTGTTCCGAATAAAGATATAAAATCTGCCGAGCACTGCAAATGTGTTCGTGAGTTTGCCAAAGCAAACGATATAACTAATTATTTTGAAGTCGGATGCATGGGTATTGAACATGCACTTCTTCCTGAAAAGGGATTAACCGTAGCAGGTGATGTGATTATCGGTGCCGATTCTCACACATGTACTTACGGCGCTTTGGGTGCTTTTTCAACAGGCGTCGGATCTACTGATATGGCTGCCGGTATGGCTACCGGAAAGGCTTGGTTTAAGGTTCCTTCAGCCATCAAGTTTAATCTCGTCGGAAAAATGAATAAATGGGTATCCGGAAAAGACTTAATTCTGCATATTATCGGAATGATTGGTGTTGACGGAGCTTTATATAAATCAATGGAATTCGTAGGTGAAGGTATTGCCAATCTTTCCATGGATGACAGATTTACCATCGCTAATATGGCAATCGAAGCAGGTGGAAAGAACGGTATTTTCCCTGTTGATGATTTGGCTATTGAGTATATGAAAGAGCATTCCACCAGAAAATATATGGTTTTTGAAGCTGATGAAGATGCCGTTTATGATGAAGAGTATACTATCGACTTAAGTACGCTTCGTCCTACCGTTGCATTCCCTCATTTGCCCGAGAACACACATATTATTGATGATATTAAGGATACTGTTAAAATAGACCAGGTTGTTATAGGCTCTTGTACGAACGGAAGAATGGACGATATGAGATGTGCCGCATCTATTCTTAAGGGTTCAAAAGTAGCTAACGGTGTAAGATGCATAATTATTCCCGCTACTCAAAAGATTTATCTCGATTGTATTAAAGAAGGCTTAATTGAAACCTTTATAGAAGCCGGCTGTGTTGTATCCACACCTACATGCGGACCTTGTCTTGGCGGATACATGGGTGTTTTGGCCGAAGGTGAAAAGTGTGTTTCCACTACCAATCGTAATTTCGTAGGTAGAATGGGACATGTAAATTCTGAAGTATATTTGGCTTCTCCTGCAGTTGCTGCTGCTTCTGCAATTACCGGATACATTTCAGACCCCGAGACAGTTTAGGAGGTTATTATGGAAAACGCAAAAGGCAGAGTTTTTAAATACGGCGATAATGTTGATACGGATGTAATCATTCCTGCCAGATATCTGAATTCTTCAGATCCCAAGGAATTGGCACTTCATTGTATGGAGGATATAGACAAGTCGTTCGTAAACAAGGTAAATAAAGGCGATATTATTGTTGCTACCAAGAATTTCGGCTGTGGCTCAAGCAGAGAGCATGCACCTATTTCTATAAAGGCTTCCGGTGTTTCCTGCGTTATTGCAGAAACTTTTGCCAGAATCTTTTACAGAAATGCCATTAATATAGGATTGCCTATTATAGAATGTCCCGAAGCTGCATGTGCCATTGATGCCGGTGATGAGGTGACTGTTGATTTTTCAACAGGTATAATCACTGACTTAACCAAAAATTTGGAGTTTAAAGGACAGGCATTTCCGCCTTTTATGCAAAAGATAATTGATTCAGAAGGATTGATTAATTATATCAATGGAAAAGAAAACTAAAATTCTAATATCGATTATCGGCGCCCTTATATTAGCGGGCGCCTTTTTTGCCTGCATATATTTTTCCGTAAAAGATGATATTGCCGTTCGTAAGATAATAGTCTGCACTGTGAATGAACATGAGATTAACAGAGTTGAATATGAATATTATTACAATGTTTATTACCAAAACTATTTGAATGAATTTTCTTTTTTGTTTGACTATATGGGTGTGGACGATAAAACGCCTTTGGAAGAGCAGGAATATGAGAACGGCAAAACATATAAGGATGTATTCACGGAAGGGACCTATATTCAAATAGTACAAAGTTATGCTTTGTATGATGACGGATTAAAGAACGGTTTCGAGTATGATACCAAAAGTGCGTATGAAAGATATTTGGATACTGTAGAATCTTCATTAAGCGGAACCGGAAAATCTTTGGATGATTATTTTCATAAGTACTATGGCCCCTATATCAGGAAGAAGGACGTAAAGACGTATATGATGAAGGACTTTTACTCGACGGCATACAGAAAAAGCCTCGAGGAAAAATTGGGTTCCGACGAGGCTTTTACTTACATTGAAGAATTAGTTTCAAACTATAAATTGGTTATTAAGTAAATTTATCCCTGGAAAGGACCTGCAAAGTATCCTGCCGGGGATATTTTTTCACCGGCATTCAAAAGGTGATGGCAGTCGCCGATAACCTGTGCTCTGAAATACGCTTCATTATCCCAACGTTCTTCACTGGATAATATAGTTACCGAAGTCGGCGCCATATAAAATCCGTGAGTTATCAGTTCAAACGGAATATTCATTAAGTGAGAAAGAATCAACGCTGTGATTCCCAAATGACAGAAGAAGACCAGCGTGGGTTCTGTTTCACCTTCTTTATACGGAGAGTTATCCCTGATTTTGCCTTCGGGTGAAACTGTCGATGTCAGGTATCTTTTTTCACCTTTTATATTTCTGTAGTATCTGCCTTCTCGGATATACCCGTATTCTTTTAATATGTTATCAATTCCGTTAATTGCATTATTATATTCGACTTCAAATTCGGGATTGGCTTTAAACGGCTCTGCATTTAAAAATGCATCGCCTTCTTTAAGCAGGAATTCCTGATTGGTGAAATATGAAGGCACATAATCCCAGGCAACACCGTTTTTGCCTGTAATGGGGTCGACCGCTTTGTAGGAATATTCATGCAAAAAAGGAAGGACCTCTGCTTCGATGTTCAATGCTTTAAGTGAAGGTTCGGCAGTCCTTTGAGCACGTCCTTGCGGTGATACATAAGCTTTGGTGATGTTCCAATTCTTTACACGTTCTGCTAAAAGTTCTGCTTCACGGAACCCTTTTTCCGTTAAAGAATCATTAATATAGTCCGGTTCGGCATGCCTGATAAAGATCAATTTCATAAAAATATACCTTCTCTGTATTTTTAGTATTTCATGGAACATAGTACTAGGAATATATGGATTTGTCTATATGAACCCCTCGGGACGGGGTTAGAGGGTCAAAATGGCCATCGAATTCGGGAATTAGTTATATTTGATAGAATACGTTGCGTGAGCATATATACAGTTTGGTTTCATCCTAATAGGCAAGATACGGCCTTCGCCTTTGACCATGTACGTTTTTACGTGTCAACTTTTTTAAATAGTAGTTGAAAAGTGCCGCTATTATTATTATTATTAATTTAATATAAAATGCTTTAAGGAGAAATAATTGTGAAGAATACTAGAAAGATATTATCATTTTGCTTTGCACTTGTAATAGTTTTGGGAATAAGCATCTCAGCCTTTTGTCAAGATTATTATATTACGGAAATACAGGAAGGAACATTTGTCCATGAAAATGATAATATTTACAACAATACGAATGGAACAATACATTATGGATATGAGAACGTTGGTGGAAACTATTACTTCTATTATTCGGATGAACAAACTCAGTGTGAATTAACTGCAGGTCAGCATATGATTTGCGGAGCAGATTTTACGATAGTAACTAATGCATATTATCGGACCCCCATAATTGCTTCGCCTCACGAACATCACTTTGAATGGCAGACGATTACAGAACCTACACAGTATTCCGACGGACTTGAAGGTGAGGTTTGCTCATGTGGTGCAACCAGAAATACACAGCCGATTTCAGCATTTGGATATACGATTAATGACTACGCAACCAAGATGGTTAATGCTTCAAAGTCAGGACAGGTT
>JAZUFW010000053.1:0-28518 GCA_045640905.1 Lachnospiraceae bacterium | reverse complement strand
GGCTGGACTAACAATGAAATAGCTGATTACATGGAGATGAATGTTAATACCGTCAAGAGCCACATAACCGGCATTTTCAATAAACTGGGTATCAACAGCAGAAAAGAATTAAACGAGTACATGCTGCGGTAAAATTTTTATCGATTTTTCAAAAGATACCCATTTTTGATGAAAAATGGGTAATACAAAAGTACCAGAAGCTAGTATTATTATGTTGTATGTGACAATGATATACGATTTTTAAGTATATAGTGAAATATTTTGAGGAGGAAAAACTTTGAAAAAATCAATAAATGTTGTACTTGCTTCAGTTCTTGCATTTTCTCTGTTTTCGGTAACGGCTTTTGCTGACGACCTTACTTTGCATGTTGAATATCCGGAAAGTGGAAAGGTTAATGTGACAGTTTCTAAAGCTACGGAACCGCTCTCGGATACCCCTGTTTGTGACACTTATACAGTTGAGCCCGGCGAGTCTCCTGACTCCCCTCCAAAGGATATTTCTGTAAAGACAAATTCTGATGTTTCAGTTTGGTACACTGGGCCTGAAGAAGGTAGCAACTTTACCGGTTTTAAATTTTATCTTCCGAGTGATGACCCTGAACATCAATGGGTTGAGTGGGAAGACGGTAAGCCCGCTGAGGATGGTGGTATGTGGTATTTCACAATGCTCGACCGGGACGTATTTGTTGAAGCGGTTTTCGCATCGCCTACACCTATGCCTTCACCCGAAGCAATTCCTCAGTCAAATCCGGCGCCTTCCCAGCCTACTCCGGTTGAAGAACCTCAGAGTGCTGTAGCTGGGACAGTGGCACCTACCACTATGAAGTCTGTATTGCCTTTCGGTACCGTTTCTTTTTCCGGCGGAGCAACCATTGGGACCAATATTAACAATTTAAATGGTCTTCCTAAAAATTCGGCAGAGAAATTCAGCGCAACTGTTTTGAATCTTGAAGCAAAGGATCTTAGTAATCAGAATGGACTTGCAGCATATTTTGCTGCTATAGAAGGAAAAGAGGCTGATATCCTGGCCACCTACGGAATTTATGCAAGCAAGAATCTTTCTGCTGAAGATAATGGTAAATTGACCACTCTTACCTGGAAGAATATGGCCGCGGAATTAGATAAGAAAACTAAAATAAAAGCTGTATGCTATAACCTGATAGATGGAGCTTACACCATTGAAGGTGAGATTGATGAATTTGGCAATATTATTCTGAAGAACTTTATAATAAGACCTGCGAAGACTAACATTACCATCTTTATTTGTAAATAAGTTGAATCAAATTTAATTGTGTAAAATGGGAAAAGAAATCGTCCGAACTTGGAATTTTAGTTCGGGCGATTCTATTTATATTCCCGTTTTTTGGTATACAAAATCGGTGCAGGAATTGCGAAAAAGTTTCTAAAGGAATCATGAAAGGAATCAAAAACTTGAAGGTTTATATAGACTTTGATGATGTTATCTGTGAAACAGGGGTGTATTTCACCAAGATAGCTAAAGAATTGTTTGATATTGATTTACCGTACAGCCAGTTCCGGCTTTTTTAATATGAAGAAGTACCTGATGAGAGATTTTTCAGGTGCAATAGTTGGCAGGAGATTGATCGCTATGCAAGGCTTCCTTCTAAAAAATTTGTTAAATTACATATTTTATTAGACTGTACGCTATGAAAAGTTGCAAAAATACAACACCCTCAACCCGTTGATTTTACTGGGATTGAGGGTGGTTTTATACTTGTTTTCCTGCAAAAGTCAGGACACCTACGCAGATGAAAAAAAACTTGCGCATTGACTTGTATGGGTATAAAATTTTACCGTTAAAAAAACCAACAAGAAAGGGATGATGACAGAATGAGCAAATACTTCGGAACGGACGGTTTTCGCGGAAAGGCGGGAAAGGTATTAACCGCAGAACACGCCTTTAAGATAGGAAGATATCTGGGATGGTATTATGGGAAGGATCATAAAGCGAAGATTGTAATAGGCAAAGATACACGACGCTCTTCATATATGTATGAAAACGCTCTGGCAGCCGGTATTGCTTCGTCAGGTGCGGATGCATATTTGCTTCATGTTACTACTACTCCCTGTGTAAGTTATATTACCAGAACCGAATCGTTTGATTGCGGAATAATGATTAGTGCCAGCCATAACGCTTTCCATGATAACGGAATCAAATTGATGAACGGTGAAGGCGAGAAAATGGATGATGCTTTGCAGGATGAAATCGAAAAGTACATCGACGGACTTATCGATGAAATTCCTTTTTCGCAGAGCGAAGAAATCGGATGCACTGTGGATTATTATTCGGGCAGAAACCGTTATATCGGTTATTTGGTCGGACTGTCTGAAAGCAATTATTTTTCAGACAGAAAGGTTGCACTTGACTGTGCAAACGGAAGTTCATGGATGATCGGACGTGCAGTGTTTGATGCTTTGGGGGCCAAAACGTACGTAATCAATAATGAGCCTAACGGCGTCAATATAAACAAGGACTGCGGATCGACACATATTGAGGGGCTTCAGAAATATGTGAAGGAACACAGACTTGATGTCGGATTTGCATTTGACGGTGATGCCGACAGATGCCTGGCCGTAGATGAAAACGGTGAAATTGTTAACGGCGATAAGATTATGTATATTTGTGCAAAGCACATGAAGCAGGAAGGAAAGCTTACAAACAATACTGTGGTTACTACCGTAATGAGTAATTTCGGATTGTACAAGGCTTTGGACAAAGCAGGAATTTCGTATGAAAAGACTGCTGTCGGTGACAGATACGTATATGAAAATATGAAAGAATTCGGACATGTTATCGGCGGAGAACAATCCGGCCATGTTATATTCTCGAACGTAGCCAGAACGGGTGATGGATTGATTACAGCGATAATGCTTATGAGTGTTCTTATTGAAACTCAGCTTCCTTTGTCGGTTCTTGCTTCCGAGGTTACAATGTATCCTCAGGTTCTTAAGAATGTAATAGTTGATGATAAGGAAAAGACACTTGCCGACGAGGCAGTAAAAAAGGCAGTTTCGGAATGTACCGAAGAATTGGGAGACAACGGAAGAGTTCTTTTAAGAGCTTCGGGAACGGAACCTGTGCTTCGAGTTATGTCTGAAGCAGGAACAATCGAAGAATGTGAAAAGCAGGTTGACCACATTATCGATGCGATGAAAAACAGCGGACACTTTGTTTCTAATAAATAGGAGAAAAATATGAAAACAATAGTATGTAAAGATTATGATGAAATGTCAAAGAAGGCAGCAGAAGTTGTTGCCGATGTTATGAAGAATAAACCCAATTGCATTTTGGGATTGGCTACGGGTTCTACTCCCGAGGGAATGTACGCCGAACTTGCTAAAATGAATGCGGCAGGCGAAATTGATTTTAAAGATGTTACAACTGTAAACCTTGATGAGTATTATCCCATCAGTCCTGATAACGATCAGAGTTATCGTTATTTTATGAATAAGAACCTTTTTGACAAGGTTAATATCGATAAGTCACGTACCAATGTTCCGAACGGTGCTGCTCCTTCGGGCGAAGAAGAAGCAAAAAGATATGAAGCATATGTTCGTTCACTTGGCGGTGCAGACATTCAGGTTCTTGGAATCGGCAGAAACGGACACATTGCATTTAATGAACCCGATACGGAGCTTGTTCCTGTTACACATGTTACTTCATTAACTGAAGATACAATCGATGCTAATGCCAGATTTTTCGCAAGCGCTGCGGATGTGCCCACAAAGGCATTGACCATGGGCATGGGTACAATTCTTTCCGCAAAGAAAATAATCATTTTGGCCAGCGGCAAGAATAAGAAGGCTGCTGTGGCTCAGATGCTTAAGGGCACGGTTACATGTGATTGCCCCGCATCATTTTTGAATCTTCATGATGATGTTATTTTGGTTTGCGACGAAGACGCATATAACTAAGGAGAAAAAATGGCTGAGCAATTAAAAGTTAGTGAACTTTATGAACCCGGTCATACAAAGGCTTGGGATTATTTATCCAAGGTTGAGTATCCCTGGGAGATTTTAAAAGATATTAAAAATATAATAATGGAAATAGGCCCGACGCTTGATCCCGAAGTATATGACAATCCTTCATTGGGTGTATGGGTAGCAAAATCGGCAAAGGTTTTCCCGACCGCATATTTGGGAAGCCCGTGCATCATCGGTGAGAACACGGAAGTAAGACACGGAGCTTTCATCAGAGGGTCTGCACTGGTTGGCGACAATTGCGTTGTGGGCAATTCGGTTGAATTGAAAAATGTTATTATTTCCGATAATGTTCAGGTGCCCCATTACAATTATGTAGGAGATTCGGTTTTGGGATATAAATCCCACATGGGTGCCGGTTCGATTACTTCCAATGTAAAATCCGACAAAACTCTGGTAGTGGTTCACGGAAAAGAAACCACGATAGAAACCGGACTGAAGAAATTCGGCGCCATGCTCGGAGATTTCGTAGAGGTTGGATGTAACAGCGTATTAAATCCGGGAACTGTTATCGGTTCTCACACCAACGTGTATCCCACATCATCCGTCAGAGGAGTTGTTCCTTCGGATTCAATCTTCAAGAGCGGTAAGGGAACGGAAATAACATCAAAAAATAATTAGTTGACGAAAGGCTCCTGCTATGATATATTAGTCAGGCACGGAGCCTAGTAGGCTCTATTAATTTGCTTTAAATTTGGTTAGGAGGAATACATTATGCGTACCAAGATTACATTAGCATGTACAGAATGTAAGCAGCGTAACTACAATACTACAAAGGATAAGAAGACACATCCTGACAGAATGGAAGTTAAAAAGTATTGCAGATTCTGCAAGACACATACTTTACATAAGGAAACAAAGTAATTTAGTTTGATTTACGGGAAGGTGCGTTATGGCAGATAATAATACAGAAAAGCCCAGCTTCTTTAAAGGAGTTAAAGCTGAATACAAGAAAATCACATGGCCTGACAAGGATACTCTTGTTAAGGAATCTGTTGCAGTTGTATGCGTATCGGCTGTCCTTGCTGTTTTGATTGCATTGTTTGATACTGTTATTCAGTACGGTATAAACTTTATTGCTAAGTTATAAAAGGAGCGGTCACATGGCAGAGGCAAATTGGTATGTAGTACATACATATTCCGGATATGAGAACAAGGTTAAAGCCAATATCGAGAAGACCATAGAAAACCGTTCTCTTCAGGAAGAAATTCTTGAGGTTCGTGTTCCTATGGAAAATGTTGTCGAGATGAAAAACGGTACGCGTAAGACCGTTGAAAAGAAGCTTTTCCCGGGATATGTTCTTATTAATATGGTTATGAATGACGAGACTTGGTACGTTGTACGTAATACCAGAGGTGTTACAGGTTTCGTCGGACCCGGTTCAAAGCCGGTTCCCCTTTCTGAAAACGAAATGAAACCCCTCGGAATCAGAACAGAAAATATCTCTGTTGATTTCAAGGAAGGAGATACAATCGTTGCTGTTGCAGGTGCTTGGAAGGATACAATCGGTATCGTTCGTCGTATGGACTTTGGTAAACAGACGGTTACAATCAATGTTGAGTTGTTCGGAAGAGAAACTCCTGTAGAGATTTCATTCGCTGAAGTCAGAAAATTAAGTTAGTTATTTATGGCGTATGCCTTAAATAATATAGTTCGGTTCGTCTGATGACGGGCTGTGGGAGCATTCACAGTGAGTGCGCCTGACCACGATGCATATTAAATGCATTAGAATTAAGGAGGTGCCATTATGGCAAAGAAAGTAGAAGGATACATCAAGTTACAGATCCCTGCTGGTAAAGCTACACCAGCTCCTCCGGTCGGACCTGCTTTAGGTCAGCACGGAGTTAACATCGTTGAATTTACAAAGCAGTTCAACGCAAGAACAGCAGATAAGGGCGACGTTCTTATCCCCGTTGTTATTACAGTTTATGCAGACAGAAGTTTCAGTTTCATTACAAAGACTCCTCCTGCAGCAGTTTTGATTAAGAAGGCCTGCAACATTAAATCAGGTTCCGGCGTTCCTAACAAGACAAAGGTTGCTACTCTTTCAAAGGACAAGCTTAAAGAGATAGCAGAAATGAAGATGCCCGATCTTAACGCAGCCAGCATCGAAGCAGCTATGAGCATGATTGCAGGTACAGCTAGAAGTATGGGTGTTACTGTAGAAGACTAATGGAGGATTGAAGAATGAAGCACGGTAAGAAATATATCGAAGCAGCCAAGTTAATTGAAAGTGGCGTTGCTTATGAAGCTGATGACGCAATCGCATTAGTTAAGAAGACAGCGGTTGCTAAGTTTGATGAAACAGTAGAAGTACATATCAAGACAGGATGTGACGGAAGACATGCTGAACAGCAGATCCGTGGCGCTGTAGTACTTCCTAACGGAACAGGTAAGACAGTCAGAGTTTTGGTATTCGCAAAGGGCGATAAGGTAGCTGAAGCAGAAGCAGCCGGTGCTGATTTTGTAGGTGGCGAAGAACTTATTCCCAAGATTCAGAACGATGGTTGGTTTGAATTTGACGTAGTAGTAGCTACACCTGATATGATGGGTGTTGTTGGTCGTCTCGGTAAGGTTTTGGGACCTAAGGGATTAATGCCCAACCCGAAAGCCGGAACAGTTACAATGGATGTAACAAAGGCTATCAACGATATTAAAGCCGGTAAGATTGAGTACAGACTTGATAAGGCAAACATTATTCACTGCCCTATCGGTAAGGCATCATTTACAGAAACTCAGTTGCAGGAAAACTACAATGCTTTGCTTGACGCAATCGTTAAGGCTAAGCCCGCTGCATTAAAGGGTCAGTATTTAAAGACTATTTCATTGGCTACAACAATGGGCCCCGGCGTAAAGATTTCTACTGCAAAGTATTAATCAGTATTATATTTGATGTTCAAGGCATTCGCGTAAGCGGGTGCCTTTTTTATGTGCGATAAGGCGTCAAGCGGATATTGTGCTTGCACGAATATCCATTTGACGCCAACGTACAATCGAGTAAGAAGCCGCCTACTCGATTGGGAAAATGAGTATAAGTAATCCTGAATGGTACCGTTTTTGGTACCTGAGTAGGGGAGAATTTCCTGTGGTAGCATGCTAAAGCGATAAAATAAATATGCGATAAACCCTTGAAAAATGGGCATTTCCTATATGGTACAATAGTACCAATCTTTTTTTATAAAAGTATTGACGCTGGTACTTAAGTTTGTGTAAAATGCAAAATGTCGATAAGGAACGCCCATTTTGAGCCTTGTTGTTGCTAAGAACATTTTGTTTTGATGCTTATTCAAAAACAAAGTGCTTTTAGTAATGATAAGGCTTTATATATGTAAAAGAGGCAGTTCGGAAAGAGAGGGATTTTAAAATGATTAAGAAAGAAATGGCAGGCAAAAACGTAATTAAGGCAATAAGCGTAGGATTGGCAGCAGTAATGTTGACAACTTCTCCGCTCGCAACATTGGCAGACACATCTGCTCCGGAAGCAGAACCTGAAGTAATGGATGCTTCAACTGCGATTCCTGAGTCGGATCAGGCTGTTAAGGATGCTGTTAAAGCAGCTCAGGATGCAGACAAGGCCGCATATGACGCAGCTCAGCAGGCAGAAGCAGCAAGAGCAGCAGCTGAGAAATTGGCTACTGAGGCGAATGCTATTACGGATAAGGATGTTATTGGTGCAACAGATGAAACCGGAAAGGTAATCGGTGATGGCAAAAATGATATCCAGAACGAAATAGATGATGTTCAGAAGGCAGCCAATGATGCAGCAGATGATATTGACTCCCTGAATGATCAGGTTACTACAGACACACAGGATGTTGTTGACAAGGCTGAAGCTGACATCGCAGGAAAGACCGGTGACGTTGAGAAAGCAGCTGACGCAGCTGATTTAGCAGAGGATGAAGCTCAGGCAGCAAAGGACGCTGCCGAGAAAGCTGCATATAAAGATGAAGCAGAAAAGGCAGCAGCTGAGGCAGCAGAAGCTGCAGCAGAAGCAGCAGCTCAGGAAGAAGCAGCACAGACAGCATATGACGATGCACAGAAAATCTATGAGGATGCTCTTGCAGCATATGATGCTATTGTAGAAGCAGGTGAAACCGAGTACGGTGAATTGACAGCAGAGTATAAGGCTCAGCTGGCAGAGGCTCAAAAGGCTATTAATGATGCTAAGGAAGCTGTAGATCTGGCAAAGGCAGAATATGATAGAGCAGTAACAGAATCTACACAAGCAGCTGACTACGCAACTAAGGCAGCAGAAGAACTGGCTAAGGCTACAGAAGCAGCACAGACAACAATTGATAACCTGGAAGCTCTTAAGGGTGTAGGCGAACTTGAAACTTTACAGCAGAATGTAGAAACAGCAAAGGGAACATTGGCTGAGGCTACAGCAAATAAAGAAGCAGTTAATAAAGCTCAGGATGAAATTATTACAGAAAAAGAAAGCTATAAGGCTGAACAGCAGAAAATCGCAGATGATAAGCAGAAAGAGATTGATAATCTGAGTTCAGAAATTACATCATTGGGAGACCAGATTACTGCTCAGAATAATGAAGCTAATAAGCAGCAGGGAATTATTGATAATAACGCTGCATTGGCAAAGAAGAACGCCGGTGATGTAAAGACCAGCACAATGCACTATTATTTGAAGAATAAACCTGCTGGACTCTTTAAGTTTGATTGGCAGGAAGTATCTAAAACGGAATATGATTTGTTCAGCTGGATGTGGGATGAGAAGACCAATTATACATACACATATTACACCCAGTCCGAAATCGATGATGCCAAGAAAGCAGTTAGTGATGCCACGGAAGCTAAGACAGCTGCAAATAACGAGGCAACAAGACTGGGCGGTTTAAAGACAGAGAAAGAAACCGCAAAGGGTCAAGCTATCTCAGCTCGCGATATCGCAAATGGTAACGTGTCCGCTGCACAGGAAGCTATTGATGCTGCTAACAGAGCTAAAACGGATGCTTTGAATGCAGAAACCAATGCAAACAATTCTTTAGCACAGGCTGAGGCAACACTTGCTGTATTGACCAAGTATATGTACACGGACGAAACAACTCCGGTCGTATACTTCAACAGAGATAATGACCAGACCTTCAAGAAGGAACTGGCAGAAGCTCTTACACATAACGAACAGTACACGATTATAGTTAACGATACAGCTGCCTACAAGGAAGCAACAGATGGTTATGACGGCATCCTGGATTGGTTTAAAAACTTCCTTCCCGATATATTCACAGAGGTTAGCCTCGAAAACAAGTATCGCGAATGGGACTGGAAATTGGACAATGGTAGAGAAACACATGTTGTGCTCGCTTCGGATGGTAGCAACTATAATGCACTCGTAACTTTGTGTGGCGAGAAACTCACAATTACCAAGGTTTCCGAGGCAGAGTTTGCTACATATTCAGCAACCTTTGACCAGGTAGCAGCTGCTCAGGCAGCTAAGAAGGCAGCAGATGCAGCAGCAAATGAAGCTACACAGCTTGCAAATTACAATGCAGCACTGGCGAAACTTACAGACGCTCAGAATGCGCTTAACGCTATTCAGTTAAATCCTTATATCGGAGCAGCAGATTACCAGAAGAAAATTATTGAAGCTACTGTTGCTTTGAACGAAGCAAAGCAGGAAGCAGATTCAGCTCTGACAGTTCTTAACAATGCTAAGAAAGAAGCAGCTTTGGCTAAGCAGGCTGCAGAAGATGCACAGAAGATTGCTGATTCCAAGCCCAACAGACCTTCAAACGAAGGCGGCAATTACAATCCTTCAAACGGTGGCGAAGGTGGAGAAGGCGGATATGCCGGACCTGCAGTCAGACCTACAGTAGCTCCCGCAGTTATCGAAGAAGAAGTAGTTGAAGATGCAGTTCTCGGTGCTAACAGAAAAGCTCCCAAGAAGGCAGCAGCTGTAGCAGAGGAACCTGCAGAAACAGTTGAAGCAGTTGAAGCAGTTCCCGAAAAGGCTGATGAAGTTACTATCGTATCTACAAAGGAACTTCAGCCTGAAACACCTGTTGAAAAGGTAGTTACAATTCCTGACAGTGATGTAGCTTTGGCAGCAACTCCCGAAGAAGCTGAGACAATGTCTTGGTGGTGGGCACTTATCGTAGCTGTATTGGGCGGTGCAGGTTTTGAAATCTACAGACGCAACAAGGCTAAGAAAGCTTCTAAAGTAAAGAACAACTAACACTTATTTCATAAGTGATGACGGCGCATATGTCCCAAACGGACATATGCGCTTTTCTTATTCGCATATAGGATAAAAACGTGATATAGTATTTAAGGAAAATTGAGGAATTAAATATGTATCAGTTCTTTGTTGAACCGTCTCAGATAAATGACAAGCGTGTCATAATTGACGGACCTGATTACAATCACATAAAGAATGTACTTCGCATGAAGATTGGCGAGGAGGTCAATGTATCAAACGGTGTCGATGACAAAGAGTACCGATGCGGGATACTGGAATATACGGATTCCGAAGTAATACTCGAGCTTCGCTTTGTCAAAGAACAATCTCACGAACTGCCCTCAAAGATATATCTGTTTCAGGGATTGCCCAAAGCAGATAAAATGGAAAGTATTATTCAAAAGAACATAGAGCTCGGTGCTTATGAAATAATCCCTGTAGCCATGAAGCGATGTGTAGTTAAGCTGGATGATAAAAAGAGCGCTTCCAAGATATTAAGATGGCAGCAAATTGCGGAGGCGGCGGCCAAGCAATCAAAGAGGGGAATCATTCCGGAAATCAAAATGCCCATGACTTATTCCGAGGCCGTTAAATACGCAGAAGATAATTGTGATGTGAAACTTTTGCCTTACGAAATGGCGGAGGGCATGGAACAAACTCGCAAAATTATAGGAAGCATTAAACCCGGTGATTCTGTTGCAATTTTCATAGGCCCCGAAGGCGGCTTTGATGAAACCGAAGTAGAGAAAGCAGCAGAAAAAGGCTTCAGTGCCATCACACTCGGAAAGCGAATACTGCGAACGGAAACAGCCGGAATGAGTGTTATGTCGGTTCTTTCGTATCTGTTGGAAGAAGGTTAATATGCGCGAAATATATCTCGATAATTCAGCAACGACGTGTGTTTTTAAAGAAGTTGCCGAATTGATGAACAAAATATATACCGAAGATTACGGAAATCCCAGTTCCATGCATACAAAGGGCGTGGAAGCCGAAAAATATTTAAAATCGGCCAAAGAAACTCTGGCCAAGGAACTGAAGGTAAATGAAAAGGAGCTTTTTTTCACTTCCTGCGGAACGGAATCCGATAATACGGCCCTGATAGGCACGGCACATGCCAATCAAAGACGCGGTCGCCATTTGATTACTACCAAAATTGAGCATCCTGCTATCATTAACACCATGAAGGAGTTGGAAGAAGAAGGGTTTATGGTAACTTATCTGGGGACCGACGAACATGGAGTCATATCGCTTGATGAATTAAAAAGTGCCATAACCGATGAAACCATTTTGGTATCGATCATGCATATCAATAATGAGATTGGCTCGATTCAACCCATAGCCGAAGCCGGAGAACTCATTAAAAGCATTAACCCCAACATATATTTTCATGTTGATGCGGTACAGTCTTTCGGCAAAATAAAAATATACCCCAAGAAAATGCATATAGATATGCTTTCCGTATCGGGTCACAAAATCCACGGACCCAAGGGCGTCGGATTATTGTATATAGACGAAAAAGTCAAGATAAAGCCGTATATCCTGGGCGGCGGACAGCAAAACGGAATGCGTTCCGGAACCGAAAACGTAGCCGGAATAGCCGGACTTTCGCTGGCCTCAAAAATGCTCTATGATTCTTTTGATGAGGATGTTAAAAAGCTCATCGAAATAAGAGACTTTTTCATGGATGAAGTTTCCAAAATTCCGGATGTAAAGATAAACAGTACCAAAGACGGGGCACCGCATATAGTAAGTGTATCGGTCAAGGACGTGCGTGCCGAGGTGTTGCTTCATTCTTTGGAAGACCGCGGAATATACGTCTCTGCAGGTTCAGCGTGTTCCACTCACAAAAGAACACCTTCCGCAACCTTAACGGCCATCGGTCTTGAAAAGAACCTTTTGGAATCTACGGTCAGATTCAGCTTTTCGGTTTTTACAACCATGGACGAAATCAAAGAAACCGTAAGTGCAATGAATGATATAATTCCCATGCTGAGGAAATACACGAGGAGATAGATTTATGTTTTCATCTTTTTTGATTAAATATGCCGAGATAGGCGTAAAAGGAAAGAACAGATACGTATTTGAAAATGCGTTGGTCAGCAGAATAAAGGCCGTTTTGCGCAAATGCGAAGGCGAGTTTGATGTTCCCAAATCAGACGGTCGTATTTTTGTCTATGCCAAAACCGAATTTGATTATGATGAAGTCATCGACGCGTTAAAGAGCGTATTCGGTATCAGCGGCATATGCCCCATGACGGAAATGGAAGTAGATACCATTGATAAAATCGGGGAAAAAGTGGTTTCATATATCGCCGATGTTTATCCTGACAAAAATAAGACCTTCAAAATCAATACACGACGTGCCAGAAAGAGCTATCCCATGGATTCGATGGAAATAAATGCCGAACTCGGCGGATATGTTCTTGATGCTTATGAAGATCAGGGAATGAAGGTTGATGTACATGAGCCCGACATTATGATTCATGTCGAAATCAGGGAAAAGATTTTCATCTATTCGCATGAAATACCCGGTCCCGGAGGAATGCCTTTGGGAACCAACGGCAAAGCCATGCTTCTTTTGTCCGGAGGAATCGATTCACCCGTGGCAGGCTATATGGTTTCCAAAAGAGGTGTTAAGCTCGATGCCGTATATTTCCATGCACCCCCGTATACCTCTGAACGAGCTAAGCAAAAGGTTGTGGACCTCGCCAAAGAGATATCAAAGTATACAGGCCCTATCAATCTGCATGTCATTAATTTTACTGATATTCAGCTTTATATTTATGAAAAGTGCCCTCATGATGAATTGACGATTATCATGCGTCGATACATGATGAAGATAGCGCAGGATTTGGCTAACACCAATGATTGCTACGGACTTATTACGGGAGAATCGCTGGGACAGGTGGCATCTCAGACCATGCAGTCTTTGTATGTTACCAATGAGGTATGCTCTATTCCTGTATTCAGGCCGTTAATCGGTATGGACAAAAATGAGATTATAGACATTTCGGAAAGAATAGGCACGTTTGAAACGTCGATACTGCCGTTTGAGGATTGCTGCACAATCTTTGTTGCAAAGCATCCTGTAACAAAACCGAATCTCAACGTTATCAAAAAACACGAATTGAATCTCGAAGAAAAGATAGATGAGCTTTATAGAAAAGCAATTGAGACGGATGAAGTTATCGTGATTGAGTAAAAAGAAAAAGGCACATCCTAAACGGATGTGCCTAAAGTCTTTGATAGTTATAAACTAAATCTGATAAGGTGCTAAAGTCTTAAGTACTTCATCAACATTATCTTCTGCATGGATGTTTAAATCGATAGGCTTAGAAAGATCTAAGCTGAAAATACCCATGATTGATTTTGCGTCGATTACGTATCTGCCTGATACTAAATCGAAATCGTAGTCAAACTTTGTAATATCATTTACGAAAGACTTAACCTTGTCGATTGAGTTTAATGAAATCTGTACTGTCTTCATTTTTAAATCCTCCTTTTTCTATACCTTCATCTACTATACTATGATTTAACTGCCTAAAAGTCAATGCGAAAAAAGGCCAAATATTTTGAGGAAAAGCATGAAAAAGATAGCATTTAGAAACTTAGGATGCAAAGTAAATGAATATGAATTGGAATATATGCAACAAGAAATGGTTAAAAGGGGTTACAAAATTGTACCATTTGATGCAAAATCCGACATTTATGTCATAAACACCTGTACAGTTACGAACATTGCCGACCGAAAAAGCCGACAAATGTTACATAAGGCCAAAAAGCAAAATCCCGAAGCAATAGTAGTGGCAGTCGGATGCTATGTGCAGACGGATGAAGCCAAAGCGCGTAATGACGAAGCTGTTGATATAGTAATCGGAAATAATAAAAAGGCCGATTTACCGGATATCATAGAAGAATATATGAATACTCATGCGCTCAAAGAAGATACGGTTTTGGATCTGACGCACGATGTACCATATGAAGATATGCTGATTGAAAGGTGCGAAGACCGTACCAGAGCATTTGTAAAGATTCAGGACGGCTGCAATCAGTTTTGTTCGTATTGTGCCATTCCTTTATCGAGGGGAAGAATACGAAGCAGAAAACTGCAGGATATTTTGGAAGAAGTCAGCTTGCTTTCGAAAAACGGGTACAAAGAAATTGTGTTGACGGGTATTCATTTAAGTTCGTACGGACTTGATTTTCATCCTGATAACGGTCGTGTTAAAAGCTATAACGAGGCGGCTGCAGACGGCGGCTATACCAATAATGACTTGATTGAAGTGATTGAAAAATGCGCCGATATTGACGGAATTAAAAGAATTCGCCTGGGATCTTTGGAACCCAGACTTGTTACCGAGGAGTTTTTAAAGGCTATATCCCGATGCCAAAAAATCTGCCCGCATTTTCATTTGTCCCTTCAGAGCGGATGCGATGAAACCCTAAAGCGAATGAACCGAAAGTATACCTGCGGCGAGTTCAGGGACAGCATCAATAAAATCAGACAGTATTTTGACAATCCGGCTATATCGACGGACGTAATTGTGGGATTTCCGGGAGAAACCGAAGCGGAATTTGAAAAAACCTATGAGTTTTTAAAAGAAATAAAGTTTTATGAAATGCATGTGTTTAAGTACTCGAGACGCAAAAATACGGTTGCGGACAAACTTCCGAATCAGGTTAGCGAAGAGGATAAGGATATCCGTTCCGAAAAGCTCCTTAAGCTGAATAAGGAAATATCCGACGAATTCAGACAATCGTATGAAAGCCGTACGGTAGAGGTTTTGTTCGAAGAAGAAAAGAACGGATATTTCACCGGCCATACGAGAGAATATATTAAGGTCAAAATGAAATCTTCTCAAAACCTGAAAGGTCAAATAATGAGCCTTTGCAAGGATGTTGATACGTTGTCATTTGAGGACAAATAAGGTAAAATAAAACTTGGTATGTTTTGGTGTTTTTTTGAAATGGAGAGTATATGGAAGATTTAGGAAATACACAATATTTTCAGGTAGAGACGGACTCTGCCTCAGTTAAACAGATACTGCATGAAGTATGCGATGCGATGAATGACAAAGGCTATAATCCCGTCAATCAGATAGTCGGATACATTATGTCCGGTGACCCTACATACGTTACGAGCCATATGGGCGCCAGATCCAAGATCATGAAGCTGGAGCGCGATGAGATAGTCGAAGAAATGCTCACTGAATATATTAAGATGAATCATTGGGATTAGTTTATGAGAATAATGGGACTTGATTACGGTTCAAAGACCGTAGGAGTGGCTATATCGGATCCTCTGTTTATCACGGCGCAGGGTGTGGAAATAGTCAGGCGCAAGGACGAGAACCATTTGCGACAGACGCTTGCGAGAATAGAAGAACTGATAGCGGAATATGAAGTCGGTGAGATAGTTTTGGGATTTCCCAAAAACATGAATGATACCGTGGGGGACAGAGCTAATTTGTCGCTCGAGTTTAAAGAAAAACTGGAACGAAGAACGGGTTTGCCGGTACATATGTGGGACGAAAGACTAACTACGGTAGTTGCCGATAAAACCATGATGGAAGCCGGAATCAGAAGAGAAAACCGCAAAGAGTATGTGGACATGATTGCAGCCACACTTATTTTGCAAAACTATCTCGACTTTAAATCAAACAGCAAGGAATAGAAATGGAAAATATAAAGTTTACAGATGAAGAAGGCAATGAAGTATTGTTCTATGTTTTGGAACAGGCTAAATTGTCGGGCAAAAATTATATTTTGGTTACGGATGATGAGGAATCGGAAGAAGCGGAAGCTTTGATTCTGCGTGAAAATGAAGCAGGAGAAAAGGGTGAAGTAATGTATGAAATCGTTGATGACGATGACGAACTGAATGCATTATCTACGCTTTTCGAAAGCCTGCTGGAAGACGTTGATATCAGGTAATATTCGGAGGTTTATGTATTGAGCAAGAATGATATGATGAGAGCATCCGGACTGCGTATCATTCCGCTTGGGGGCTTGGAGCAGATAGGCATGAATATAACTGTCTTTGAGTACGAAGACAGTATTATTATAGTGGACTGCGGATTGGCCTTTCCGGAAGACGATATGCTGGGAATAGATTTGGTTATTCCCGATGTTACTTATCTAAAAGATAATATTAAAAAAGTTAAAGGGTTTATTATTACCCACGGTCATGAAGACCATATCGGTGCCATTCCTTATGTTTTAAAGGAAGTGAATGTACCGATTTATGCAACAGCCCTGACAATGGGCATTATCGAAAACAAATTGACGGAACACGGCCTGATGGAATCGACCCGAAGAAAGGTGGTTACTTTCGGACAGTCAATTAATCTGGGCCAGTTCAGAATAGAATTTATCAGAACAAATCACAGTATAGTTGATGCTGCAGCGCTGGCAATATATTCGCCTGCGGGAATCGTGGTTCACACCGGTGACTTTAAAGTTGACTATACGCCTGTTTTCGGAGACGCAATTGATTTGCAGCGCTTTGCCGAAATAGGAAAAAAGGGCGTGTTGGCTCTGATGTGCGATTCGACTAATGTCGAAAGAGAAGGCTTTACTCCTTCGGAAAAAAGCGTCGGACGAAGTTTGGATGACCTCTTCGAGGAGCATGATACTACCCGTATTATCATCGCTACCTTTGCTTCCAACGTAGACCGTGTGCAGCAGATTATTAATACGGCCTACAAGTTCAATCGTAAGGTAGTGGTTGAAGGACGAAGCATGGTCAGCATCATTGATACCGCACGGAAACTTCAAAGGCTGGATGTTCCCGAGAACACCCTTATCGAACTTGAGAATTTGAAAAATTATCCCGATGAGCGCACCGTCATTATTACGACGGGATCTCAGGGTGAAAGTATGGCAGCGCTTTCCCGTATGGCCAACGGAACGCACAAAAAGATTAAGATAACAGACAGGGATACGGTTATCTTTTCATCGCATCCGATACCCGGAAATGAAAAAGCCGTTACGAATGTAATTAACGAACTGCTGCGAAAAGGCGCGGATGTTATCTTCCAGGATGTACATGTTTCGGGACATGCCTGTCAGGAAGAAATTAAGCTGATATATTCGCTCGTTCGACCCCAATATGCCATTCCCGTTCACGGGGAATTTAAGCATTTAAAGGCACACGCCAAATTGGCCAGACAGCTGGGAATCCCCGAAGAAAATATATTCATATTGAGCTCGGGAGATGTTCTTGATATTACCGAAGATGAAGCCGAAGTAGTCGGAAAAGTTCATGCCGGTGCCATTATGGTAGACGGTTTGGGTGTCGGCGATGTAGGTAATGCGGTGTTGCGGGATAGACAAAAACTCGCAGAAGATGGTATTATCGTGGTGGCCTTTTGCATGGATGCCAACAAGGAAAGCCTGATAGGCGGACCGCAGATAGAGTCAAAAGGTTTTGTCTATGTCAAAGAATCCGCTGACATGATGGAAGAATCCTTAAATATTGTTACGGAAGCTGTTTTTGACTGTATAGACAGAGGGGTAAAGGATGTTAATAAAATAAAAAGCACGATTCGGGATTCCTTAAGTGGCTACGTTTGGAAAAAGACAAAACGCAGACCCAGTATTATTCCAATAATAATGGAGGTTTCTGTTTAATGGATTCATTTATTCTTGATGAAACTGAGCTTTTTATTTCAAAGATTCGTTCTACGGATACATATCATCAGTATGATATGCAGGTACGCAAAATACAGATGTATCCGGAATTAATGGAACAGATTAATAAGTACCGTCAGGAAAATTTTGTCATGCAAAACAGCTTTGAAGGCGATGAACTGTTTGACAAGATAGAGGAATTTAATTTAAGATACGAAAGTTTTTTGGAAAATCCGTTGGTTAATGATTTTCTGAGTGCAGAGAATGCATTGGTAAAGATGATGCAGAAAATCAACACCAGAATTATAGAGGGATTGGAATTTAAGGTATGAACATCAAATCTTTGATAGGAACCGCACTTGATACGATAGTTAAAGTCGTTGTTTTGGCGTTTGCTGTCATGTTAATTTTCAAAGGTATTACAAAAGCATACGATTTCGGATACAGAGTGTTCGCCGATGAGCCGATGTCTGCAAACAACGGCAGAACCATTACCGTGGGAATTGCTGAGGATGCTTCCGTAAAGGATATAGCGACCATGCTTGAGGACAAAGGACTGATAGCCGATTCAAAACTGTTTGTGGTTCAGGAACTGTTATCCGCATATCATGACAGGATTCAACCCGGTATGTATGACCTGAGCACCGACATGAAAGCTGCCGAGATGCTGCAGATAATGTCGACACCTGCGGAAAATGATACATCCGATACCGTAAGCAGTGTAAGCAACACGGAAGAAGAGAGCATCGAAGAAGCACCGCTCAACCCCGAAAACGAGATAACCGGAGAATTTGAAGGTGAGGAATTGCCTGCGGATACGGAGGAGTAATCAATGATTGAGGAAGAGAGAATTGCCACATTCATTAATTCCTTTCAGAGCGGCAATACCCCCTTTTTGAACGAACTTGAAAAATATGCATTGGAAACCAATGTGCCGATAATAAGACCTCAGATGCAAAGCTTTATGAAAATGCTTTTGACGCTTGTTAAGCCAAAGAAAATTCTGGAGGTGGGGACGGCCATTGGTTTTTCTGCATTACTGATGTCGGAATACGCTCCTTCGGATTGCCGGATTACGACCATCGAAAAATACGAAAAGAGAATACCAATCGCCAAAGAGAATTTTATCAAGGCAAAAAAAGAAAAGAATATAACCTTGCTTGAGGGCGATGCTGCCGAGATACTTAAAGAACTCGACGACGAATATGATTTGATTTTTATGGATGCTGCGAAAGGGCAGTACATTAATTTCCTTCCGGATATTTTGAGACTGTTAAAAACCGGAGGAGTTCTGCTTTCCGATAATGTTCTGCAGGACGGTACCGTGATGGAATCAAGGTTTGCGGTAGACCGAAGGGACAGAACCATTCATTCAAGAATGCGGGAATATTTGTACGAATTGACGCATAATGATTTGCTTCAGACGGATATTTTGACATTGGGTGACGGAATAACCGTCAGCGTAAAAAAGGAGCCGAAATGAAAAAACCCGAGTTGCTGGTTCCGGCCAGTTCCCTCGAAGTGCTAAAAGAAGCTGTTATCTTCGGGGCAGATGCCGTATATATAGGCGGTGAAGCTTTTGGACTGCGTGCCAAAGCCAAGAATTTTACAATCGAAGAGATGGCTGAGGGGATACGCTTTGCACATGAACGTAATGTAAAGGTGTATGTCACAGCCAATATTATTGCGCATAATGCCGATTTGGACGGTGCGAGACGTTATTTTGAAGAATTAAAAGAAATAAAGCCGGACGCACTTATTATTTCCGATCCGGGAATGTTTACGATAGCCAGGGAAGTTTGTCCCGAAACGGATATTCATATTTCGACGCAGGCCAATAATACCAATTATTTAACATATAATTTCTGGTACAAAATGGGTGCAAAGAGAGTGGTTTCCGCCAGAGAACTTTCTTTATACGAAATCAGTGAAATCAGAAAAAATATTCCTGAGGATATGGAAATAGAAAGTTTTATGCACGGTGCCATGTGTATTTCCTACTCCGGCAGATGTCTGTTAAGCAGCTTTTTGGCAGGGCGCGACGCCAACAAAGGAGCATGTACGCATCCTTGCAGATGGAAATACTACCTTATGGAAGAAGAGCGCCCCGGAGAGTATTACCCCGTATTTGAAAACGAGCGCGGAACGTACATCTTTAATTCAAAGGATTTGTGCATGATTGAGCACATCCCCGAAATGATTAATGCCGGAATTGACAGCTTTAAAATCGAAGGCAGAATGAAGACGGCACTTTATGTTGCGGCTGTAGCCAGAACTTACAGACAGGCAATAGACGATTACTTTGAGAGCGAAGAAAAGTATCGTGCCAATATGGATTATTATAAAAGTGAGATTTCCAAGTGCACTTACAGACAGTTCACTACGGGATTCTATTTTGGAAAACCTGATGAAAACACGCAGGTTTACGGCAGTAATACATACGTAAATGAGTATGTTTATTTGGGTATTGTCGAAGAAAGTGCCCGAGAGATTTTCCCTGATGGTCCTAATGCTTCGACGGGATTTTTTGCCAGAATAACACAAAGAAACAAATTCAGCGTCGGAGATACCATAGAAATTATGAAACCTGACGGTAGAAATGTGTTTACCAAAGTGCTATCCTTAACAACAATGGATAATGAAAAAGTAGAAAGCGCTCCGCATCCCAAGCAGGCTTTGTGGGTTGAATTGAGCGATGAAACCGATGAATACGATTTACTTCGAGTAAAGGGGCAAGCCGATGAGCAGGATTAATATTGAAGAAATATTTGCTTCGAAAGTTTTTACATTGGATAAGATGAAAGAACGTCTGCCGCAGGATGTTTACGAAGAAGTTTTGAAAGTAAACTCCGAAGGCGGTGAGCTTTCTTTTGCTTCCGCAGATAAAGTAGCCAACGCCATGAAGGAGTGGGCTATTGAAAACGGTGCTACACATTACACCCATTGGTTCCAGCCGCTTACCGGTATTACCGCCGAGAAGCATGATTCGTTTGTGACGCATCCGAAATCTGACGGAACCATGATTTTGAAGTTCTCGGCCAAAGAGTTGATTAAGGGTGAACCTGATGCTTCATCGTTCCCTTCGGGAGGATTGAGATCTACTTTTGAAGCACGCGGATATACAGTGTGGGATACTACGTCGCCTGCATTTATTAAAGAAAGCGGAGCCGGAGCCATCCTTTGTATTCCTACGGCATTCTGCTCATATACGGGAGAAGCTCTTGATAAAAAGACTCCCCTGCTTCGTTCTTTGGAAGCCATTAACGAACAGGCCTTACGAATAGTCAGATTATTCGGAAACACCGAGGCAAAAAGAGTATCTGTATCGGTCGGAGCCGAGCAGGAATACTTTTTAATAGACAGAGAGAATTATTTAAAACGAGATGATTTGGTATTTACCGGCAGAACCTTGTTCGGAGCACCTGCTCCCAAAGGTCAGGAAATGGATGACCACTACTTTGGTGTAATCCGTGAGCGTGTCGGTGAATTCATGAACGATTTGAACGTAGAGCTGTGGAAATTGGGAGTAACGGCCAAAACACAGCATAACGAGGCTGCTCCGGCGCAACATGAACTGGCGCCCATATATGAAGAAGCCAATATTGCGACCGACCATAACCAGATAGTAATGGAAACAATGAAGAGAGTGGCCGGAAAGCATGGTTTGACCTGCCTTTTGCATGAAAAACCTTTTGCCGGAATTAACGGTTCGGGCAAACACAACAACTGGTCATTGGTTACCGATAACGGTGTGAATTTGCTTGATCCCGGAGTTACTCCGAATGATAATATACAGTTTTTGCTGGTTTTGTCCTGCATCATGAAAGCTGTCGATACACATGCCGATCTGTTGAGACAGAGTGCGTCGGATGTAGGAAACGATCACAGACTCGGTGCTGCCGAGGCGCCTCCTGCAATAATGTCGATTTTCCTGGGAGATCAGCTCGATGATGTGGTCAGACAGCTGGTTGAAACCGGAACCGCCAACACATCAAAGGATGGAGGAGTGCTGCAGACGGGAGTTTCTACCTTAATTGACTTTAAGAAGGACGGAACTGACAGAAACAGAACTTCACCGTTTGCCTTTACGGGTAATAAATTTGAATTTCGTTCCGTAGGATCTTCGGATTCGATCGGAAGTCCCAATACCATACTTAACGCCATTGTGGCTGAGGCTTTTTGCGAAGCGGCTGACAGATTGGAAGAGGCGGTCAATTTTGATGATGAAGTACATGACATGATTAAAGAGTATATGTACAAGCATCAGAGAATTATTTTTAACGGAGACGGATACTCACAGGAATGGGTTGAAGAAGCCGAAAGAAGAGGCCTGCCGAATTTAAAGACGATGGTGGATGCGGTTGATACATTAATAACCGATAAAGCAGTCAGACTTTTTGAAAAGTTTGGTATTTTCACCAAATCCGAATTGGAATCAAGAGTTGAGATTCTCTATGAATCATATATAAAGACTATTAATATAGAGGCTTTGACGATGATAGATATGGTTTCGCGCAAATACCTGCCGGCCGGCATGAAATACGCCAAAGAGATTTCCGACGGAATCAATTCGCTGGAACAGTCAGGATTTAGTTCGCAGCCGCAAGCTTTGTTGCTTGAAAAAATCCAAGATAAGCTTTCAGACATTCAGAATGCCTTGTTTGATTTGAACAGGGCAAAGGACGAAGCTCTGAATATAGAAGATGTCAGAACGAAAGCCTTTTATTATAAAGATGAAATAGTCCCGAGGATGGAAAAACTGCGTATACCTGTCGATGAATTGGAATTGTTGACAGATAAGGCGCTTTGGCCGGTTCCGACATACGGCGATATGCTTTTTGAAGTATAGAGTGAGGAGAGAACAATGAGATATTTTTTTGACGGAAAAGTAGAAAAACAGGATGAGCAGTATTTTATCAGAATACCTTTTAATGTATGGGAAGTGTGCAAAATGCGTGAGCATATTCCCGCTGAGTTCATTATTGATAATAATATGATTAAGTGCGAACTGATTCCGGAAGAAAAGGGTAATTATATTATTCTTTTGCCGGATGAAAATGTTGCCACAATCGATATTGAAAAGACCCATAAGATTTTGCTCCATATCGGAGGCTCGCTTATCAAAATGGACCAGAACAGTCCGTACAGTGTTGATAACCCGATCAGAAAAATCGATAATATCGATTTGATAATTCAGCCTGTAGACGGAACATGCGGTCAGACGGTTGTTGCCATGCTGGCAGGAACTACTATTGCCGATGTATGTGCCGTAATGGGATGCCGTGAGTGGCAGGCTACGATGGGCGTGATGATTTCGGCACTTAACTATTACGGAATCGATCACAGCGATATCATTATTTATACGGAAGGAAAGCCCTGCACGTTGCCGAAATGTGCAATCCTCATGGAAAAGATGGGACGTTTCTGTCACTATCTTTTGTACTTTGACGGAAAGTACTATGACCCTAACGACGGAATTATGGAAGAATATGATCAGAGCAAACTGCTCGGCTATTTGGAAATAGTTCTTTAATATTTACCATAGGACTTCGCTGACGGCGGAGTCTTTTTCGGATTGATTATTTAGGAGGATGTAATGATAAACGAACAGTACAAAAGTATGCTTCAGGGCAAGTCGGTAATTCGACAGCTGTCGGAGTTTGCTACGGAGCGCGGACGTGAAATAGGATATGAAAATGTATTTGACTACAGTTTGGGAAATCCGTCGGTGCCTGTTCCCGAAGAATTTCATGATGAGATAAAAAACCTTTTGGCAACAAAGACTTCGATGGAACTGCACGGATACTCTCCCTCTGTCGGAATCGGTTGGGTAAAGGATGCGATAGCTGCAGATTTGAATCGTAAATATGATATGAATTATACGGGAAATCATATTTTCCCGACGTCAGGTGCGGCCGGTGCTGTAGCCCATGCGGTAAGATGTGTGACCAAGCCCGGTGATGAAGTATTGACTTTTGCACCGTTTTTCCCCGAATACAATCCCTACGTTAACGGTTCGGGTGCGGTATTAAAAGTTGTCAGCGCAAACACGAGTGATTTCCAGATCAATTTTGACGAACTTGATAAGATGATGAATCCGAATGTTGCTGCGGTTTTGATTAATACCCCCAACAATCCTTCGGGAGCTGTGTATTCCGAAGAGACACTTATTAAGCTTTCAAAATATCTCAATGCAAAACAGGATGAGTATAAACATGACATCTTTGTCATTTCTGATGAACCGTACAGAGAGATAGTCTTTGATAATATTAAGGCACCTTATGTATCAAAGTATTATGACAATACCCTATCATGCTATTCATTTTCAAAGTCTTTGTCACTTCCGGGAGAAAGAATCGGATATGTGGCAGCCAATCCGAAATGTACCGATGCCGAATTGATAAGTGCAATATGCGCACAGATATCACGAGGAACAGGTCATAACTGCCCTTCATCGTTAATGCAGATGAGCGTAGCGAAGGTATTGAATATGACTTCGGATATGAGTGTGTACGAAAAGAACATGAACATTCTTTATGACGAATTGGTGTCATTGGGATTCTCCGTAGTGCGCCCGGGCGGAACTTTTTATATTTTCCCCAAAGCACTTGAAGATGATGCCGTTGCATTCTGCAACAAGGCCAAAGATTATGATTTGATTCTGGTTCCTTCCGACAGCTTCGGAGTAAAGGGATACTTCAGAATGGCATATTGTATAGATACCGAAAAAGTTGAACGCTCATTGCCGGCACTTCGAAAGTTCGTAAAAGAGTGTTACGGTAAATAAGGAGGATATATGAAAACCAATACAAAGAAAAGTTTACTCTGCACAATAGTATTGTTTGTAGCATTTATTGTTTTTACCGTTTGCGTAAAGCTTGCCGATGTAGCCGCTATAGGTCCCGAAGGAAGCAGTGTAGGTCTGTCTTCGATAAACGGAGCACTATTTAATCTGACGGGATTTAGCGAAACCCTTTATAAACTGACCAAGGCTGTCGGACTTCTTTGTTATGCCATGGCAGGAGTTTTGGTACTGTATGCTTTATGGCAGTGCATTCAAAGAAAGAGTCTTTTGAAACTGGACAAGGATTTGTATGTGCTCGGCGGATTCTATGTAATCTGGCTGGCCGTATATGTGCTTTTTGAAAAAGTCGTAATTAATTACAGACCGGTAATCATTCACCCCGAGGAAGGACTTGAAGGATCGTATCCTTCGTCTCATACACTTTTGGCAGTTGCCATCTGCCTAACTACCGTAATGGAAATCAGGATGCATGTTAAAAAGACAGGAATGCAGAAATTGTTGTGTGCGGTATGTCTTTTGATTATGGCGTTTGAAGTAATAGGAAGAATGCTTTGCGGATGTCACTGGTTAACAGATATAGTAGGCGGAATCATTTTGGGATCTGCACTTGTTTCTTTATATTGTACGGGGATTTCTTTTGTAAAAGAGAATACAAAATAAAATGACAACAGTGTCACAAAATTAGAACTAAAGTTTTTATATAAATTGACGATATATATTTGGCTCGTTTCTTGACAAAAAAACTTTTATAGGTTATTTTAAACGAAATGAGTATAAAAGATATACGTATCTATGTGTTTAATTGTTCGTGATGAATTGATTGTTGAAAGGAGAATTATCATGGCAGAAGTTAAGAAGGCTACAGCTAAGGTTATTACACCTGTTAAGGCTGAAGTAAAAGAAGAAGTTAAGGCAGAAGCTCCTAAGAAGGCAGCTCCCGCAAAGAAAGCAGCACCTGCAAAGAAGGCAGCACCTGCAAAGAAGACAGTTGCAAAGAAGGCAGAAGCTCCCAAGGCAGCAGCTACAGCAGCTAAGGCAGTTGCAAAGGCAGCTCCTAAGAAGGCAGCTCCCGCAAAGAAAGCAGAAGCTCCCAAGAAGGCAGCAGCTCCCAAGAAGGCAGCAGCTCCTAAGAAGGTTGCTACAAAGACAGCTGTTAATTTTGAATTTGCAGGAAAGAGCTATACTCCCGAAGCATTGGAAGCAATCGCAAAGGATGTTTGGAAGTATGACTTAAAGGGTAAGGCATCTGATCTTCAGACTATCGAATTATATGTTAAGCCCGAAGAAAGCAAAGTTTACTATGTAATCAACGGTGATGTTACAGGTGACTTCTTCATCTAATATTGATATATAACAGATAATGTTTTGAGCCGGCGGATTTTTCCGCCGGTTTTCTTAATTTATGAAGTTTATAATTCTTTAATAATTGTATGTATTGACACCGCCTGTGGGCGGTGTTATTTTATATCATGTAATCGGTACTAGCACTCCGAATGCACGAGTGCTAACAAACAACAAAAGGGCTTTATATGAATCTTGATGAACGAAAAGTCAAAATATTACATGCGATTATACAGAACTATCTGGAAACAGGCGAACCGGTAGGAAGCAGAACCATTTCGAAATATACGGACCTCAAATTGAGCCCGGCTACCATTCGAAATGAAATGTCCGATTTGGAAGAGATGGGATATATTATTCAACCCCATACTTCGGCCGGAAGAATTCCCTCGGACAAGGGATACAGATTCTATGTCGATTCCATGATGGATGAAAAGGATCGCGAGATAGCAGACTTGCGTGAAGTGATTTTGGAGCATGAAGGCAAGATGGACAGGATGCTAAAGAGCGTTGCGAAGCTTTTGGCTAATGATACCAACTATGCGACGATGATTTCCGCACCGGCTGTTTCGGGAAACAAGATTAAGTTTTTGCAATTATCGAGAATTGATGATAATCAGATACTGGCAGTTGTTGTAGCCGAAGGAAACGTTATCAAAAACAATGTAATCAATGTTGATGATCGTTTAAGTGATGAGACGCTCCTCAAATTGAATTTGTTGTTAAATACCAATTTATGCGGCAAGGCTCTCGAAGAAATAAATTTGCCGACCATTACATTAATGAAGCAGCAGGCCGGAATTCACTCGGATGTCGTTTCGGATGTAATAGATGCCATAGCCGAATCCATTAAGGTTGAAGAAGACCTTCAGATATATACTTCGGGAACAACGAATATTTTCAAGTATCCCGAGTTGGCGGATAATCAAAAGGCTTCGGACATTATTCATACGTTTGAAGAGAAGCAACTGCTGACACAATTGGTTAACGAATCCTTGTCGGAAGAATCCGAAACGGGAATCCAGGTATACATAGGAGAAGAAACTCCCATTCAGTCCATGAAGGATTGCAGTATAGTCACGGCGACATATGAATTGGGAGAGGGAATGAAGGGTACTATCGGTATAGTAGGTCCCAAGAGAATGGATTACTCCAAGGTGGTAAGTGCGTTAAAAACAATTACCCATCAGTTGGATGATATATATAAGAAGTAACGGAGGTAGTTTTAGAAAATGGAAGAAAAGGATCTGGAGAAATCAACAGTCGAAGAGAACTTGAACGAAGAAGAGCAGATAATCGAAGAAGAGATTGACGAAGCTGCGAATGAAGTTCCCGAAGAGGCCGAAGATGAGTCAAAGGACGACAAAAAAGCCAATAAGAAAAAGGCAAAGGCAGATAAGAAGCAGGATGCCATGAAGGAAAAGATTGATGAGCTCGAGGATAAGGTTAAAAGACAGTTGGCCGAGTTCGAGAACTTCAGAAATCGAACCGAGAGAGAAAAGACACAGATGTTTGAAACAGGTGCGAAATCTGTTATCGAAAAGATTCTCCCCGTGGTAGACAATTTCGAAAGAGGCCTTGCTACCGTTTCCGAAGAAGAAAAGGGTAAACCTTTTACGGAAGGAATGGAGATGATATACAAGCAGCTGATGACGGAACTCGAGAAGTTGGAGGTTAAACCGATAGAGGCTGTGGGAACGGAATTTAATCCCGATTTTCATAATGCTGTAATGCAGGTTGAATCGGATGAATATGACACAGGTGTCATAGCACAGGAATTGCAAAAGGGTTACACCTATCGCGATCAGGTAGTCAGACATTCAATGGTAGCGGTAGTTCAATAATAAAGAATAATAATTGGAGGAAAATAAAATGAGTAAAATTATTGGTATCGATTTAGGAACAACTAACAGCTGCGTAGCAGTTATGGAAGGTGGAAAGCCCACCGTTATCGCAAACGCTGAAGGCGCCAGAACAACTCCTTCGGTAGTTGCTTTTACAAAGACAGGTGAAAGATTAATCGGTGAGCCCGCAAAGAGACAGGCCGTTACAAATGCCGAAAAGACTATATCTTCTATCAAGAGAGATATGGGTACCGACCACGGCAGAACAATTGATGATAAGAAGTATTCGCCTCAGCAGATTTCCGCAATGATTCTTCAGAAGTTAAAGTCAGATGCAGAAAGCTATCTTGGTGAAAAGGTAACTGAAGCAGTTATTACCGTTCCCGCATATTTCAACGATGCACAGCGTCAGGCAACAAAGGATGCCGGAAAGATTGCCGGATTGGATGTAAAGAGAATTATCAACGAGCCTACAGCAGCTGCTTTGGCATACGGTCTTGATAATGAGAAAGAACAGAAGATTATGGTATACGATTTAGGTGGTGGTACATTTGATGTATCCATTAACGAAATCGGTGACGGCGTAAACGAAGTTTTGGCTACAAACGGTGATACACACCGTGGTGGTGATGACTTTGATAACAAGCTCACACAGTACATGATTCATGAGTTCAAGAAGGCAGAAGGTGTTGACCTGTCA
>JAZUFW010000052.1:0-27722 GCA_045640905.1 Lachnospiraceae bacterium | reverse complement strand
GAGGCCGGAGAATTCGGTGTTGGTTTGCGAATCGATAGGACGAAATTGTGCTTTTGACTTAGAAACTCGACTTACTGTAGGCAAAAAATCCCGGATGGATTTTTTAGGTTCAGTTGGCAACGGATTGCCAATTGAACCGGCCGAACGTATTCGAAGATGCGAGTTTCTTAGTCAAAAGTGCAGTTGAGGACGTGTGAGCAAAGTAATATCGAAGACGGAGGCCGAACTGGTGCCATACGAAGCAAACTGTATATATGATTACGGAACGTATGAAAAATAATGAAAGTAGAGAATGTATCAATTATTGCTGTGATTACGAAAAATTGCTAAAGTGTACAACTTATATAAAAGCACTTTACAAAAGGAATTATTAGTAGTAAATTTACACATAAGAACACTAGTATACAAGTAAACAAGTTGAATGAATTGTTGAAATAGTACATTTATTTTGAAGTTTTGAGGTAGATATGCGAATACTTGATAGATTATCTCAGGAGAGCGCCCGAGATTATGCTTTGAGAGTACTTAAAGATAATATTATTTCTCTTGATTTGAAGCCCGGAACTCTGGTTTCCGAAAATGAAATAGCGATGGAGCTGGGCTTGAGCAGAACTCCGGTCAGAGAAGCCATTATTGATTTGAGTAAAGCTTCAATTATCGAGATTTTACCTCAGAGAGGTTCGTATGTAGCACTTATTGATTCCAAGATGGTTGAAGAATCCAGATTCTTACGTAAGGTTTTGGATAGTGCGGTTATAGAAGTTGCATGTGAGAGTGTTTCGAGCGAAGTGTTGAATATGCTTGAAGAAAATGTTCATTTGCAGGAGTTTTACCTTGAAAAAGGTGATGCCGAAAGAATATACAATCTTGATAATGAGTTCCATAAGCTGATATATACAGCAGCCAAGAAAGACATAATTTACGAAATGAGATCAACAATCATGATTCATTTCGACAGAGTCAGAACATTATCGGTTGAAACCGTTAAAGACATGAAGATTGTTTCGGATCACCGTTTGATGCTTGAAGCAATAAAAGCAAATGATAAAGAAAAAGCAGTCGAACTGGTAAACAAACATTTGTCGAGATATCAGGTTGATGAAAATACGATTAGGGAACAATTCCCTGAATATTTTAAGTAAAGGAGATCAGTAAAGTGGCGTCGAAAGAAAAGATTGTAGTTAAAGCAGTAAAGCCGAAACTTAACGCAACTTATTTTAAAAGATACTGGCAATTATATGCATTGCTGTTGATTCCCGTAGTATATTTGATTGTTTTCAAATATTTACCTATGAAGAACATTTTAATAGCTTTTAAGGAATACAAGCTTAACATGAAGCTTTCCGATATGCCTTGGGCTGCCGATCATGGTATGAAGTATTTCAAAAAAGCATTTCAGGATGCTACTTTCCTTAAATCTTTAAAGAATACGATAGTATTGAATCTGCTTGATTTGGTTGTCGGTTTCCCGGCCCCTATCATTTTTGCGTTGATTCTTAATGAATTACCTTTCAGAAAGTTTAAGAAGGTTGTTCAGACAATAGGATATATGCCTCACTTCCTTTCATGGGTTATTATCTTCAGCTTGGCAACGCAGCTTTTTGCTCCTGCAGGCGGTTTGATTAATCAGTGGATAGTTAAACTCGGTGGAGAAGCAATTCCTTTCTTGAACGAATCAAAGCATTGGATGGCTACATACATCGGAGTCGGTGTTTGGCAGAACTTCGGTTGGGGCTCAATTTTGTATCTGGCAGCAATAGCCGGAATCAATACGGAATTATATGAAGCAGCAGCTGTTGACGGAGCAGGACGATTCAGTAAGATGTGGCATGTAACATTGCCGGGAATCAAACCTACAATTGTTGTTCTGCTTATTATGAACCTCGGTGGAATTATAGGCGGCGGCTTCGACAGACCTTTTGCAATGCAGAACAATTTGGTTTTGGATGTTGGTGAAGTTCTTTCAACCTTTGTGTATAAAACAGGTATTAAGAATCTGAAGTTTTCATTAACAACTGCTGTTGGTTTGTTCCAGTCTGTTGTTAACCTGATTTTCCTTTTATCTGCGAACTGGATTTCACGCAAATTAGGCGAACGCGGTATCTGGTAGGAAGGAGAGCAAGATGAAAGTTAAATCTACTAAAGCAAGAATCGGCGACCTTGTGTTCGCTTTTATATGTATCATCATCAGTTTGATGTGCTTACTTCCTATGATTAACCTGGCGGCTAAGTCATTGTCCAGTGCTGATTATTTGGTTAGAAATGATGTATACCTGTGGCCTAAAGGATTCAATTTAAAAGCATATACAACTGTTTTGAGCGATGCAAAATATATTAAAGCATTCTTCTGGACTGCATTTTTGACGGTCGTTTGCACATTCCTTTCATTATTTATCACTGCGATTTGTGCATTCCCTCTGATTTTTGAAAAGTTAAGAGGCAGAAATCTGATTAATATTTTCATCACGATAACGATGTTCTTCAATGCAGGAACGATTCCCAATTATCTGTTGATGAAGGATTTGAACCTTATTGATAGCCCGCTGGTTATGATAGTGCCTTCGTGTTTGAGCGTATATAACATGATAATCATGAGAAGCTTCTTCTATGGAATACCTGATTCCTTGCGTGAATCGGCAGAAATTGACGGAGCAAGTTTCTTCAAGATTTTGTTACAGATATATGTACCTTTGTCAAAGCCGGTATTCGCTTCACTAGCTTTGTTCTATGCAGTAGGACGTTGGAACGGATATTCAGATGCTTTGATGTATATTACAAAAAAGGAGTTATACCCCTTACAGCTTCTTCTTTACAACATTTTGAACAATATCAATTCTGTTGAAGTAGCTGCCCAGGAAGGTTTCTCTTCACCGGGACTTTCAGAATCGTTAAAGGCTGCAGTAGTAATGTTCTCAACGATTCCCATCCTTTTGGTTTATCCTTGGCTTCAGAGATATTTTATAGCCGGTGTTACTATGGGCGCGGTTAAAGAGTAATTTAGGAATATACACGAATATCGTGTTTGTTCATAAAAGAAAACAATTTTATCACATTAGGGAGGTAAAAAATGAAAAAGAAAGTTTTAGCAGTAATTCTTGCTGCAGCAATGACTCTTTCATTGGCAGCATGCGGCGGCTCAGAACCCGCAGCAACAACATCAAGTGCTTCTACAGACACAACTACTGCAGCATCAACCGACGCTTCAGCAGACACAGCAGCTGATACAACAGAAGTAGCTGGTCCTGATGCAGACGGAATGCAGGATGGAAAGTTCGTAGAAACAAGACACATTACAGTTGAAGTTTACGACAGAGAAAACGATGGCGAAACTCCTGTAGACTCAAACTATTGGGCAGAGTGGATCAAGGCTCAGATGCTTGAAAAGTACAATGTTGAAGTTGAATTCGTTGCTGTTCCCCGTTGGACAGAAGTTGAACAGATCAACAATTTACTTGCAGCAGGTACAGCACCTGACATTTGCTACTCTTATGACTACTCAACAATCCAGACATACGCTAACATGGGCGGTGTTATTGATTTGAACGAGCCCCTTGCTCAGTACAAGGATAAGCTTACAAATCTTTGGGATTGGCTCGGCGACGAGAACATCTACTATGACCAGGATCCTTCAACAGGAACAGTATGGTGCGTAGAAGGTAGAAGAAATAACGTTTACAGAATTAACACATTCGTTCGTCAGGACTGGTTAGATGCTCTTGGTCTTGCAGCTCCTACAACAACAGAAGAATTCCATGACATGCTCGTTGCTTTCCAGGAAAATGCTGATACATTACTTGGCGCTGATGCATCTAAGATGGTTCCTTTCTGCGTTACAAACGATGTAGGTTGGACAGCAGCTCCCCTTATTGAATCATTCATCGATCCCGATATCACAGACAAAGAGTTCTATGTAAACGGTTATGATGACAGAAAGTTCACAGAAAACGGAACAAAAGAAGCTATCAGAGTATTAAATAAGTGGTATAATGAAGGACTTATGTGGAAGGATTTCGCAGTTTCAGAAGCAACATCTGCTGATGACCTTTGCAAGGCAGGTTTTGTTGGTGCATTCTGTCACAACTATGACTATCCTTTCAGAAACGGTGTAGATTCATTTAATGCTGTATTGAAGGCTACATACGGTGATCAGGCTAAGTTCGTAGCAATCAACTGCTTCGATGATAAGAACGGAAAGTACTCTCACTACGCATACTCTTCAGCAGGCGATCGTAAGTCATTCTTCCCTGCAACAAATGATGAAGTTCTTGCTTCTTTGCTTTACTTAGACTTTATCTCTTCTCCTGAAGCTGTTGAATACTTACAGAAGGGTGAAGAAGGAATCAACCATACAGTACTTGATGACGGTGCTATTGCTATCCAGGCTGTTTCAGAAGAAAACCATGATTATCTTCAGAACTCAGGAAACAATATCGACTACACAATGACATGTAACGGTTTAAGACTTTCTACTCCTGAACTCACAAACAAGTCATTAGCTTACACATACGCAGAAGTAGATCCTGCAGATGTTATGACAGCTATGCAGGTTGCTGAACAGGATGCAATTTCACCTGTAAGCATCTTCGTTGGTGAAATCGCAGCAGAAGCTGAAGGTACAGATTTGACAACAAAGAGAGATGAAACTTTCTGTAAGTCAATCGTTTGTGCAGAAGCTGATTTCGATGCTACATGGGATAACGGTATGAACGAATACCTTGCAGCAGGCGGACAGGCAATTATCGATGAAAGAACAGCAGCATTTGATGCTAACTACTCTTCAGAGAATATTGACTAATATTTAAGATAATCTTAATGTGGCGCTCCACATAAAGTGGGGCGCCATTTTTAAGGATATTCAAAATATGAGAAAAAGGATTTATATGTAAATTATTTTTCTCATGGGTTGAATTTATACTTACGCAATAATACAAGAGTTATAAGCAAATATTGGGCAGTTATTTAGATATTTAACCGATATACTAGTGTTTAACAGAATCAAGTTATGTGAGGATTTTTGACATGGAAATGACGTTAAGATGGTTTGGTGAAGGATTTGATACGGTTTCGTTGAATCAAATCAGACAGATTCCCGGTGTTACAGGTGTGATAACCACTTTATATGACACAACTCCCGGTGAAGTATGGACCAAAGAAAAAATCAGAGAATTAAAGAATACTGTTGAAAAACACGGCCTGCATATTTCCGGCATTGAATCTGTAAATATTCATGATGCCATTAAGGTCGGGACTCCTGACAGAGACATTTATATCGATAATTATATAGAAACCCTTAAGAATCTGGGCGAAGAAGATATTCATCTTGTTTGCTATAATTTCATGCCTGTATTTGACTGGACCAGAACGGAATTGGCCAGAAAGAGAGCTGATGGTTCTACGGTTTTGGCTTATTCTCAGAAAGCAATTGATTCTATCAATCCCGAGAATATGTTTGAATCTTTGTCCAAGGATTCAAACGGTGCCGTTTTGCCCGGATGGGAACCCGAGAGAATGGCTAAAATTAAAGAATTATTTGAAATGTATAAGGATGTTGACGAGGAAAAATTATTCGATAACCTCAAATATTTCCTTGAAAGAATAATGCCTGTCTGTGATAAGTACGACATCAATATGGCTATTCATCCCGACGATCCGGCCTGGAGTGTGTTTGGATTGCCCCGAATCATTATTAATTTACCCAATATTCAACGCATGATGAAAATGGTTGATAATCCGCATAACGGTGTTACATTCTGCGCAGGTTCATACGGAACAAACAGAGAAAATGATTTGCCTACAATGATCAGAACATTAAAGGGCAGAATTCATTTTGCTCATGTGCGTAATCTGAAGTTCAATTCGGATGATGATTTTGAAGAGGCAGCTCATTTATCAAGTGACGGAAGCTTTGATATGTATGAAATTATGAAAGCTTTATACGATATTGATTTTAAAGGACCTATTCGTCCCGACCACGGAAGAATGATTTGGGATGAAGTAGCGATGCCCGGATATGGTCTTTATGACAGAGCCCTGGGTGCGACATATTTGAATGGTCTTTGGGAGGCTATAGTAAAGCAAAATGGAGTTAAATAATAAAGGTCTGATTAATGACAAAGATGAATATATAAGCAAAGGATATGAGATACCTTCTTTTGACAGAGAAGCACTTACCGAAAAAACATTAAAGAACCCTACATGGATTCATTTCGGTGCAGGCAACATTTTCCGCGCTTTTCAGGCTAATTTGATGGATCAACTGATTTCAAGCGGGAAAATGGATACCGGATTAATCGTATGCGAAGGCTTTGATTACGAAATAATCAATAAAATGTACAGACCGCATGATGATTTGAATGTACTGGTTACATTAAAGGCCGATGGAAATATCGATAAGAAAGTTATCGGAAGTATTGCAAAATCGCTGATTCTCGATAGAGAAAGCAAAGAAGATTTTGATACGCTTTGTTCTATTTTCAGAAATGATTCTTTGAAAATGGCTTCATTTACCATAACCGAAAAGGGCTATGTGGTGAAGAATTCCAATAATGAACTTTTACCGGGAACAAAGGCAGATATTGACAATGGTCCTTTTAATACAACCGGTTATATCGGTAAAGTTGCATCTTTATTATATGAAAGATATTTGTCCGGCAAAAAGCCAATAGCTTTTGTATCAATGGATAACTGTTCTCATAACGGGGATAAATTGTATGATGCCATTGTTACTTTTGCCGAAGGATGGGTTAATAATAAAACTTGTGAAGCCGGATTTTTGGACTATGTAAAGGACCCTGCTAGTGTATCTTTCCCTTGGTCCATGATTGATAAAATTACCCCGAGACCTGATGCAAAGGTCGAAGAAATCTTAAATAAGGACGGATTCTCGGGCTTTGAGAGTGTTATTACCTCAAAGAATACATACGTAGCACCTTTTGTTAATGCCGAAGAGACGCAGTATTTGGTAATAGAAGATAAGTTCCCTAACGGGAAACTGCCTCTTGATGAAGTTGGTGTTATTTATGCCGATAAAGAGACCGTTGATAAGACGGAAAAGATGAAGGTTTGTACTTGTCTTAATCCTTTGCACACCGCTTTGGCTGTGTTTGGCTGCCTTTTGGGATATACGACCATTCATGATGAAATGGATGATGAAGAATTAAAGAAACTGGTTTATAAACTTTCGTATGATGAGGGCATGAATGTTGTGGTAGACCCGAAGGTTTTGTCTCCCGACGAATTCTTAAAAGCTGTATTGACGAAGCGTCTGCCGAATCCGTTTATGCCCGATACACCTCAAAGAATTGCCTGCGATACTTCGCAGAAGATTCCCATCAGATTTGGTGAAACTATTAAAGCATATAGAAAATCAGATGCTCTTAACACGGCTGATTTGAAGTATATACCTTTGGTTTTGGCAGGTTGGCTCCGCTATTTAAAGGGAATTGATGATGAAGGAAAGGCATTTGAATTAAGTCCCGATCCGATGATTGATTCTTTGAAGAATTTGACAGCCAAAGAGATTCTTATGAAAAAAGAAATCTTTGCTAATGACCTGTTTGAGGATTCTCTGGGCGACAAAGTATTGTCTTTCTATGAGGAATTAAGCGCAGGTAATCATGCAGTCAGAAATACTTTAAAAAAATATCTTTAATATAACGGAGATTAGTATATGAGCACATTATATGAAGATGCCAAAAAATTAGTTGATAAAATGACAATTGAAGAAGTTGCAAGTCAATTGAAGTATGATGCCGAGGAAGTAAAACGTCTCGGCATTCCTTCGTATAACTGGTGGAATGAAGCTCTCCACGGCGTTGCCAGAGCAGGAGTTGCCACTGTATTTCCTCAGGCTATCGGCTTGGCTGCAATGTTTGATGAAGAAGAACTTTTCAATATTGCAGAAGTCATTTCTACCGAAGCAAGAGCAAAATACAATACACAATTTAAGTTTGGTGATACCGATATTTATAAGGGATTAACCATGTGGTCGCCCAATATCAATATTTTCAGAGATCCCAGATGGGGACGAGGTCACGAAACTTACGGTGAAGATCCTTATTTAACTTCTCGTTTGGGAGTTTCATTTATTAAAGGACTTCAGGGAATAGAGAATTATCCCGAATGCGACACATTGAAAGTTGCTGCATGCGCTAAGCATTATGCCGTTCACTCAGGCCCTGAAGGTGAAAGACATCATTTCAATGCTATAGCAAATAAAAAAGACATGGAAGAAACTTATTTGCCTGCTTTTGAAGCTGCTGTTAAAGAAGGAAAAGTTGAATCGGTAATGGGTGCTTATAATCGTACAAACGATGAGCCTTGTTGCGGTTCGGAAACGTTGATTAAGAAGAACCTTCGCGAAAAATGGGGCTTTGAAGGCCATTTCGTTTCGGATTGCTGGGCCGTTAGAGATTTCCATGAGAACCATAAGATTACCAATAAGCCTTCGGAATCTGCCGCGATGGCACTTAATGCCGGTTGCGACCTAAACTGCGGAAATACATATTTATGTATTTTGGCTGCATTGAAGGAAGGACTGGTTAAGGAAGAAGACTTGCGCAAGGCCTGTATCAGACTTATGAAGACCAGAATGAAACTGGGAATACTTCCTCGAAGTGATGCTGATGCTGTTGCCAAAACAGATAAATACGATACTATTTCTTATTTGGAAAATGATACTGATGAAAGCCGTGCCCTTGCACTTAAAGCCGCTCAGAAATCATTGGTAATGCTTGAAAATAATGGCGTGTTGCCGTTAAGAGAAGGCGAATATGAGACTATAGGTATCATTGGTCCCACTGCAGATTTAAGAACCGTTCTTGAAGGAAACTATAATGGTACAGCTTCTTTGTATGTAACCAACCTGAACGGAATCAGACAGTCCACCAAGAGCCGTATTTTATATTCGCAGGGCTGCCATTTATATATGGACAGAACAAGCAACCTGGCCAAGGAATCCGACAGAATATCTGAAGCTTTATCCGTAACGGCCAATTCCGATATTGTTATTTTGTGTTTGGGACTGGATGCTACGATTGAAGGTGAAGAAGGCGATACAGGCAATATGTTTGCATCCGGCGATAAAAATTCATTGAGATTACCTGATACACAGATAAACCTCTATGAAAAGGTTATCGGATATGCAAAGGAAAACAATAAAAAGGTAATTGCGGTAATTAATGCAGGATCGGCAATTGACGTTTCATATTTGAAAGAAAATGCAGATGCATTATTATTTGCATGGTATTCGGGAGAACAGGGCGGACAGGCTCTTTCAGATGTTATTTTCGGTAAGGTTTCACCTTCCGGAAAACTGCCGGTTACATTCTATAAAGACGGATGTTATCCTGAATTTACGGATTATTCAATGAAAGGAAGAACATACAGATATTGCAAAGACAATATCATTTATCCTTTCGGATACGGACTTTCATATTCCGACTTTGAAACAGAGTGTTCATTGATTAAAACTGCAGAACTGCCTGAAAAAGCAGATTATATCAATGACCAGTATGATGTTGTTAACATTAAGGTTAAGGTAAAGAACAACGGAATATATGATGCCGATCACGTTATCCTGGCTTATGTTGATAAGAAGCCTTCGGAGAAGAAAGAAAACGGCTTGAATAATTCATTGGTTAAGGAACTTGACCCTGATAACCAACCGATTAAGAGTTTATGTGCTTTTAAGCGGGTTTCTGTCGGTGCCGCGAAAGAGGTTTCAGTGTCTATTCCTATTAAGGCCTTCAGTTTTTCAACAGTTTTGGAAGACGGTAGCAGAGTTTATTTGAAGGGTAAATACGATATCATCATAGATGATCGGAAATTTGAAATTGAATTTTAGTAAAATGTAGTAAGAAGGCTTCGGAATTGTCCGAAGCCTTTTTCTTTATCTTGTAATCAGAAATATTTTAAACACAATTTGTTGTGGTTTAAGATGCTATTAAATTGACAATTTTTTCACATTATAATAAAATAATTCATAATGCGTAAATTGGAGTTATTGTATGGAAAACAAGGAGATTTCCCAAGCCGTAATCAGTCGTTTACCAAGATATTTACGCTATTTGGGAGAACTTAAAGATAATAATGTTGAACGTATTTCGTCCAAGGAACTTAGCTCCTTAATGAAAGTTACAGCTTCGCAAATCCGACAGGATTTTAACAACTTCGGAGGCTTTGGGCAACAGGGATACGGTTATAACGTTGAATTTTTGTACAATGAAATAGGTAATATATTGGGAATGCATTTAACGCATAATCTCATTATTATCGGAGCCGGTAATTTAGGCCAGGCTTTGGCTAATTACGGCAATTTTGAACGCAGAGGTTTTTTGTTTAAAGGAATTTTCGACTCCAACCCTGAAATAGTCGGTCATGAGCTTAAGGATTTGACCGTTTTGCCAATGGAAAAACTCGAGGAGTTCATTATAGATAATGATATAGATATTGCGGTTTTAACAGTTCCCAAAACCGCGGCCCCGGATTTGGCCAAAAGATTATCCGATACAAAGATTAAAGGTATTTGGAACTTTGCACATATAGATTTAAATGTTCCTTCCAATATTCAGGTTGAAAATGTTCATCTTTCAGATTCGTTAATGAAACTCAGTTACAGTATTTCTACTCATAACAAAGAGGGTGAATAAATTGGCAGATAAAGATGATAAATTTAACAGTGCTTTAGCTTCGAAGAAAATCCCCATTTTGACCATCGATAAAAAGTATTTGGATTTGGTGGCTGTTATTGGTGATACGCCTTCGATTAAAGAAATGCAGGAAGAACTGAATAATTTGTTAAAAGCGCAAGGAAAAGCCAATAACGATATTAAAGAGATTAAGAAATTAAAAAAGAAACTGATGCAGGAGATTATCGAAAACGCTGATGAAACTTCCGGAACTTCGCAGGAAGCCAAGGATAAAAAGGCAGATGATAATACACGCCTGATTAATGAATGTAACGAAAAAATTGAAAAGTGTGAAGATGATTTGTTGGAAATTCCGCACCTTATCGATGATGTTAACAGAAAACTGATGATGGAATTGATGGATCGTTGTTATCAGCTATTAAAAGCTAACGAAGTCGAAATTGATGAAACGGCTAAATGGATTACCAAGATGCGTATTGAATTGAAAAAGCGATTGGTAAGAAAAACCGATATGGAAACGCAAAATGCAGGAATTTATTCATATATGCATGACATATTCGGGCCTGAAGTTGTTGAAATATTCGACATGACTTATAAGGACACAAAGTTGAAATGATAATGAGTGAATATAGCAGGGTTTATGCGAAGATAAACCTGGATGCGGTTAAATACAATTTTGAAAACATTAAGAAAGCTACAGCCGATAACGTAAAGATAATTGCCGTATTGAAGACGGACGGCTATGGTCATGGTGCCGTTCCAATTGCCAAAGAACTGGAAGTTGATGACAAGCTTTTCGGTTTTGCATTGGCGACTGCGGAAGAAGCATTTATTTTGCGTAATTCGGGTATTACTAAGCCGTTACTTATTTTGGGATATACCTTCCCGAATGCATATGAAGAAATGATTTTGAAAGGTGTATCAATCACTGTATTTCGTGAAGATATGCTGGATGAATTGGCAGATGTATGCCGCAAATTATCAAGTACCGAATGTAAGTATAAAGCAAAGATACATATTAAGCTTGATACCGGAATGGGTCGAATCGGAATTACTCCCGATGATAAGGGCCTTGAGTTTGTAAAAAAAGCTCTTTCTTACGAAGAGATAGAGCTTGAAGGTATTTTTTCTCATCTGTCCAGAGCCGACGAAACAGACAGGAGTTTTACTTACACTCAGATAGATAAATATAAGAATTTTACCGACAGAGTAAAAAATGAATTGGGGTATTCTGATTTTATTTCACATTTATCCAATTCTGCCGGTATTATCGAATATCCGGAAGCTGCTTTCGATGTGGTCAGAGCAGGAATTATTCTTTACGGTTTATGGCCTTCGGATGAAGTCAGCAAAGATAAAGTGTTGCTAAAAAGTGCTTTATCTCTATATTCACAGATTGTTTTTGTAAAGGATGTGCCTGAAGGTACTCCCATAAGTTACGGCGGTACCTACGTATGCCCGAAACAAATGAAAATAGCTACCGTACCTGTAGGTTACGGCGAAGGATATCCCCGTAATCTGTCGAATAAAGGGTATGTATTGATAAACGGTCAAAGATGTCCGATTTTGGGACGTGTATGTATGGATCAGTTTATGGTTGACGTATCCATGTTACCGAATGTTAAAGAAGGTGATGAAGTGGTATTAATCGGTGGAAACGGTGCCAACAAAATCACCATGGAAGAGTTGGGAGATTTATCGGGACGCTTTAATTATGAGCTGTCTTGTGATCTAGGGAAGAGAATTCCCAGAGTTTATACAAAGAATAATCTGGTTTTATATACAAAAGATTATCATCACGATTTTTAAAGGAGATTTATTTATGTCAGGACATTCAAAGTTTGCCAACATCAAACACAAAAAGGAAAAGAACGATGCCGCTAAAGGTAAGATTTTTACTATTTTAGGTAGAGAAATTGCCGTTGCTGTTAAGGACGGAGGACCGGACCCCAATAATAACTTTAAATTAGCTCAGGTTATTGCTAAAGCAAAAGCTAATAATATGCCTAACGATACTATTGAAAGAGGTATCAAAAAAGCCGCCGGCGATTCTGATAACGTAAACTACAAATATGTTACATATGAAGGTTATGGCCCTAAGGGGGTAGCTATTATTGTAGATGCACTTACCGACAATCAGAACAGAACTGCTGCCAATGTCAGAAATGCGTTCACAAAGGGTTACGGAAACATGGGTACTACCGGATGCGTTTCTTTCATGTTTGATCAAAAAGGTCAGATTATTGTGGACAAGGAAGAATATGAAGGCGATGCCGATGAACTGATGATGTTAGCTTTGGATGCAGGTGCAGAAGATTTTAACGAAGAAGACGACAGCTTTGAAATCCTTACAGCTCCCGATGACTATGATGCTGTAAACAAGGCTTTACTTGATAGCAATATTCCTATGATTTCTTCAGAAGTAACATATATTCCTCAGACATATGTTACTTTGACAGACGAACAGGACCTTAAAAATATTCAAAAGACGTTGGATCTTCTTGATGAAGATGATGATGTACAGGCTGTATATCACAACTGGGAGGAAGAATAATGAGAAAAGAAACTATTTGTGTCCAGGCAGGTTGGGAGCCTAAAAACGGAGAACCCAGAATCTTGCCTATAATACAAAGTACTACTTTTAAATATACCGATTCCGAATCTATGGCCAAATTGTTCGATTTGGATGCATCCGGATATTTTTATTCGAGATTGCAAAATCCTACAAACGATATGGTTGCGGAAAAGATTTGTCAGTTGGAAGGCGGCGTTGCAGCTATGTTAACGTCTTCCGGTCAGGCTGCAAATTACTATGCTGTTTTTAATATTGCCGAAGCAGGTGATCATATTATTGTTTCATCAGCTATCTACGGCGGTACATTCAACCTTTTGAATGTTACTTTAAGAAAACAGGGAATTGATGTAACAATAGTTGAGCCCGAATGTTCCGAAGAAGAATTGAATGCTGCTTTTAAGCCTAATACGAAGCTTGTATTTGCCGAAACCGTAGCCAATCCTTCATTGATTGTTCTTGATTTTGACAAGTTCGCAAAGGCAGCACATTCACATGATGTACCGCTTATTGTTGACAATACTTTCCCGACTCCGATTAACTGTAATGCATTTAAGTGGGGAGCAGATATCGTTACACATGCCACAACGAAATATATGGACGGTCATGCAATGACGATAGGCGGATGTATTGTTGATTCCGGTAATTTTGATTTTTCAAAGTTCCCTGACAAATTCCCCGGTCTTTGCAAGCCGGATGAATCTTATCACGGACTGATATATACCGAAAAATTCGGAAAAGGTGCCTATATTACAAAGGCTACCGCACAGTTAATGAGAGACTTGGGTTCAATTCAGGCTCCCATGAATTCATTTTTGATTAATGTCGGCTTGGAAACATTGGCTTTAAGAATGGAAAGACATGTTTACAATGCTCAAAAAGTTGCAGAATATCTGGAAGCACATGAAAAGATTGCATGGGTTAATTATCCCGGTCTTCCTTCCAATAAGTATTATGAAAGAGCAAAGAAATACATGCCGAACGGAACCTGCGGCGTTATTTCGTTTGGGCCTAAGGGTGGCAGAGAAGCAGCTTCTAAATTCATGAGTTCATTGAAACTTGCGGCTGTTGTTACGCATGTTGCCGATTCCAGAACCTGTGTACTTCATCCCGCATCACATACACACAGACAGTTAAGCGATGAAGAACTGAAGCTTTGCGGTGTTGCTCCCGAAATGATCAGATTTTCAGTTGGAATCGAAAACGTTGACGATATTATTGAGGATTTGGAACAGGCACTTAAGTGTATTTAGTAAATAGGAATGACTAAAACAAAACGAAGAATTATATTTTTCATATGGTTTTTTGTTATGCTACTTGTAAGAGTTTTATATTATCTCTTTGATTTCAAGGGTATACAGGATACGTATGGCTATTTTGCCGCCGCTATGCTGTCCCTTGAAGAAGGAGAGATTACTTTGTCATCCGGACTTGGGTTTGCATATACCAATGCTTTAACACGGGGCCTTTCTTTATTTGGCACTGATATCTCCGTAGCATTTTTGTTTCAGTTTATTTTAAGTACCATTTCTCTTTTGTTGTTCTATTTCGGTGCCAGACTTGTTTGGGGAACGTATTCAGCTTTGGGTATGTGCAGTGTGTTATCGTTTTCCCCGATTATGCTGAATTCCCTTAAAGTATGTTCTCCCGAAGAATATATTATGTTTCATGTTTCGGTATTGTTTTTTATTCTGGCATTTTTCTATGTTCAGACCAAAAAGCATACTTATAAGCGAAGCTCTTTAGCCGAGTTGTTTTTGGTTGTTGTAGGCTTTTACACAGGCATAATATGTGCCTGGAACTATTTGGGATTCTTGGTTTTGCTCATTATGGGCTATATTGTCATCAATAATTATCAGATTTATGATGACAAATCAAAATTCCAGGAGATGACCGAAAAAGAAGATTTGGAAGAAAAAGATCAGATTATGAATGGCTTTATTCAATTATTGGTATTGCTGTTCGGAGCTGTTCTCGGGTTATTCTTTAGTCTTTTGAAATATACGGGATATTCCGGACTCGTCATAGGTGAACAGTTTAGATGGTGGTTTAATCTGTTTAAGTCGCTACCTAACAGAACCATGGATATTGATTCCGCAGCCGTCGTAAACATTTTGTTTTCATTTGTTTTGGCTTTGATAATCAGTACTGTCTGCCTGGTTTTCGAAGAAAAACACAAAAACGATTATTTGTTGTCACAAAGTGAAAATATCACCCCCAAAGAAGAAAAAGAGGGTGTTGATTATTTTGTCACAGACGACGGAAGAAAAGTTTCTTATATTAAAAATCCTTTACAGGGGCCCAAAAAACATGAGCCCAAAACCATGAAATTTGACTTGGATGAACTAGCCAAGTTAAACCAAGAAGCTATGATTATTGAATCGGATAATGATGATAAACGTTATTCGATTAAGCAAAATGATAAGAAAGTAAACAAAGTTAAAGAAGAAGTAAACGAAAATACAGCATCACTTCCCCAAATTAGTAAGGAAAATTTGCTTGAATTTGATTTGAACGATTTGCCGGAAATTGATGATTTTGATATATAGAGGTATAAATGGCAACACAAAACAATACTCGAAAGAGTAATTCACGATCATATTCGACAAATAAAAAGAATAATACAAGACGAACATCCCAAAGTTCAAAGAATACACGCAATTACGAACCGTTGGAAGACGAACTTGTTAATGAGATTTTTCTAATTATCGTTCTTGCAATAGCAGTATTTTTCTTTTTGTGTAATTTCAAAATTTTAGGATCATTCGGAAACAAAGTCAGCGATATTATGTTTGGCATTTTCGGATTTCCTAATTATGTCATGCCTATAGTGATAGGCGTTCTGGTTGTTTTTTCACTGGTTAATGTCGGCAATCCCATAATGACACGTAAAGTAATAGCATCAATAGTGTTTTACTTTATGATTGCGTTTACGTGTGAACTGATTTCACATACTCCGGATAAAGAATTGCCCATAGATGTAAAAGGCATTTTTATGTATTCTTTTGAAAATCACAAAGGCGGCGGATTCTTGGGCGGAGTATTCGGTTATTATGCGTATAAATGGCTCGATATGGTCGGATCAATTCTTCTTATCTGTGTATGTTCCATTATTTGTCTGGTTATTATTACCAACAGATCCTTTATCAAGACGGTAAAAGATTCATCACAAAAAGCTTATGAGCGTGGTTACAACAATGCTCAGCGTTTGCATGACAGATCTCAGACCAGAAAAGATGAAAGACAAAGAAAACTTGAAGACCGTCGAATCAGAAAAGAAGCTTTAGAAGATGAAAAGACGATTCGCGAAGTGTCCGGCGTAAAGACTTACAATTTCGTTGCTGAGGAAGAAATCAATAAAGCTTCCGATAACATGCATGAAATTAACTTGACCAATCTCGATGAAGAATTTGAAAACAGAAATGTTGATATTAAAATTCACGGAGTCGATATTAACGAACAAAATGATGAAGATGCGCCGATTCCCATAAAGAATCATGTGTCTTTCCAGAGTAATGTGATACAGGACGAGCCTGAGATGGATGATGAAGATGATGTTTTCATTGCACCTCCTCAAACCAAGGTAAAAAGTTTTTCGGAAGGAAGTTCTGTTTCGGCTAATAATTCAGTTACCCCTAAAACCAGAGCCGGGAAGAATGAAAAACCTTATAAAATACCCCCTCTTGATTTGCTTAAAAAGGGTAAGAATACAAGTTCTTCGAATTCTCAGGAATTAAAAGAGACTGCAAAAAAACTTGAAACCGTATTGGCGTCATTTGGCGTGAAAGTAACTGTTACCGATATTTCGCAGGGCCCTGCCGTCACGAGGTATGAAATGATTCCCGAGACAGGTGTTAAGGTTTCGAAGATACTAAGTTTGCAGGATGATATAAAGCTCAACCTGGCAGCTGCTGATATCAGAATAGAAGCGCCTATTCCCGGAAAGGCTGCTATCGGTATAGAAGTTCCCAAAAAGGAAAGTTCTGCCGTTATGCTGCGTGACCTGCTTGAAGCAAAGGAATTTAAAGAAGCTTCATCAAAGATTTCTTTTGCCGTAGGTAAGGATTTATCCGGCAAAGTAGTTGTTACCGATATTGCGAAGATGCCGCATATGCTTATTGCAGGTGCTACAGGCTCGGGCAAATCGGTATGTATCAATACTTTGATTATGAGTATTTTGTACAAGGCCAAACCGGATGAAGTCAAACTTATTATGATAGACCCCAAGGTAGTTGAATTGAGTGTTTACAACGGTATTCCTCATTTGCTTATTCCTGTTGTTACCGATCCTAAAAAGGCATCTGCTTCCTTGGCTTGGGCAGTAGCCGAAATGAATGACAGATATCAAAAGTTTGCCGATTACGGGGTTCGTGATTTGGCCGGATATAACGAAAAGATAAAGGATGAAACGGATGAAAACAACAATCCGATAAAGCCTATGTATCAGCTCGTTGTCATTGTTGACGAGTTGGCAGATATGATGATGGTTGCCGGCAAGGAAGTTGAAGAATCGATTTGCCGTTTGGCACAGCTTGCCAGAGCCGCAGGTATTCATTTAATTTTGGCTACGCAGAGACCTTCTGTTGATGTTATTACAGGACTTATTAAAGCCAATATGCCTTCGCGTGTTGCGTTCAGCGTATCATCCGGTGTTGATTCCAGAACCATTTTGGATATGAACGGTGCCGAAAAATTGTTGGGAAAGGGCGATATGCTGTTTTACCCTCAAGGATATACGAAACCTGCAAGAGTTCAAGGTGCCTTAGTTTCGGATAACGAAGTTTCCGATGTTGTTTCCTACCTAAAGAATTGGACACTCGGAAATAACAACGATGAAAATGATCAGAATGATATTTCACAAAAAATAAATTCACTGGCACAAAGTAATTCATCATCTCCAAGCGCAGGTAATTCCGGAGATGTGTCGTCTGATTCAGATGAAGATGAATATTTTTACGAAGCCGGAAGACTCATAGTTGAATCCGGAAAATGTTCTATCGGAATGTTGCAGCGAAAGTTTAAAATAGGCTTTAACAGAGCTGCCAGAATTATGGATTCACTGTCGGATGCGGGAGTTGTAGGACCGGATGAAGGTACTAAACCCAGAACTATTTTGATGACACCTGAAGAATTTGAAGATTTTATTATTCAATAAATCATGTTGGAGGGAATATGAAGAGCGACATTGAAATTGCACAGGAAGCAAAGTTATTACCTATTACCGAAATTGCATCACAATTAGGTATAGGTTCGGATGATTTGGAATTATACGGCAAGTATAAAGCTAAACTTTCGAATGAATTTATTGAATCCTTAAAAGATAAAGAAGACGGAAAACTTATTTTGGTTACCGCCATAAATCCTACGCCTGCAGGTGAAGGAAAGACTACAACTACCGTAGGCTTGGGATGCGCTTTCGGAAAACTCAATAAGAATGCCGTTATTGCTTTGAGAGAGCCCTCCTTAGGACCTTGTTTTGGTGTTAAAGGCGGTGCTGCCGGCGGCGGATATTCGCAGGTTGTTCCGATGGAGGATCTTAATTTACATTTTACCGGTGATTTCCATGCAATAACCTCCGCCAATAATTTGTTGAGTGCGATTATTGATAATCATATTCACCAGGGAAATGAATTGAGAATAGATACCAGAAACATTATCTGGAAAAGATGTCTTGATATGAATGACAGGGCACTCAGAAATATTGTTGTGGGACTCGGAAATAAATCTGACGGCTTTGTCAGAGAAGACCATTTTGTTATTACGGTTGCTTCCGAAATCATGGCAATTTTATGTCTTTCAAATGATATGAAGGATTTGAAAGAAAGATTGGGCAAAATCGTAGTTGCTTATGATTTGGACGGAAATATGGTTACAGCTGCTCAATTGAACGCTGTCGGCGCCATGGCTGCATTGTTAAAGGATGCCATTAAGCCTAATCTGATTCAGACACTTGAGCATACACCCGCATTGGTTCACGGCGGACCTTTTGCCAATATCGCCCACGGTTGTAACTCTGTGATTGCTACAAAGACTGCTTTAAAGATGGCTGATTACTGTATAACGGAAGCCGGATTCGGTGCTGATTTGGGTGCTGAGAAATTCCTTGATATTAAATGTCGTCAGGCAGGCCTTAAGCCTAGCGCCGTTGTGCTGGTAGCTACAGTAAGAGCACTAAAATATAACGGCGGTGTTGCCAAAGCAAATTTGAAAGAAGAAAATTTGGATGCTTTGAAGAAGGGTATTGTTAATCTTCAGAAGCACATAGAAAACCTGCAGCTTTACGGGGTTCCCGTTGTTGTCACCCTTAATCATTTTGACACTGACACCGAGGCAGAACTTAATTTTGTTAAAGAATATTGTGAGAATATGGGAGCTGAATTTGCTTTATCGGATGTCTTTGCAAAAGGCGGCGAAGGCGGAATAGAATTGGCAAATAAGGTTCTTTCCACTATTGAAAATAAAGAAAGTAATTATCATCCTATATATGATTTAAATGATTCCATTTCCGCTAAGATTGAAAAAGTTGCGAAGAGTATTTACGGAGCTTCGGATGTTGCACTTTCATCAAAGGCTGTTACAAGTATTAAAAAGATTGAAGAGAACGGATTTGGCAATTTACCTGTTTGTATGGCCAAAACGCAATATTCATTATCTGATGATCCAAAACTTTTAGGTCGTCCCGAGGGCTTTACCTTAAATGTCAAAGATGTGTATTTAAGTGCCGGTGCAGGATTCGTTGTAGTTTTGACCGGTGATATTATGACCATGCCCGGTCTGCCCAAAGAACCTGCTGCATTCAAAATTGATGTAAATGATGAAAATAAAATAACCGGATTGTTTTAAGGAGAAATTCAAATGGCTAATATAATTGACGGCAAAGCTATATCAACACAGATAAAGGATGAACTTAAAGAAAAGGCTGCTGCCTTAAAAGCTGAAGGAAAGAACGTATGCTTATGTGTAATTCAGGTTGGTGATAACCCTGCCTCAACCGTTTATGTTAAAAATAAAAAGAAAGGATGCGAATACATAGGTATAGATTCCCTTTCTTATGAATTACCCGAAGAGACAACGGAAGAGGAACTTTTAAAGCTTATTGACGAACTTAACAATAATGATAAAGTGAACGGTATTCTCGTTCAGCTTCCTTTACCCAAACATATTGATGAAGATAAAATCATTATGGCTATTTCACCGAAAAAGGATGTTGACGGTTTTTCGCCTTTGTCAGTCGGTGCTTTGTGCATTGGGCAAAAAGGATTTGTATCATGTACACCTGCAGGAATAATTCAGTTACTTAAAAGATCAGGAATTGAAATCGCAGGAAAAGAATGTGTTGTTTTGGGAAGAAGTAACATAGTCGGCAAACCGATGTCTTTATTGATGCTCAGAGAAAATGCCACCGTTACGATTGCACATTCAAAGACAGCTGATTTGAAAGCAGTATGTAAAAGAGCGGACATATTGATTGTTGCTATCGGAAAGCCCAAATTCATTACAAAAGATTACGTTAAGGACGGTGCTGTTATTATCGATGTTGGTATTAACAGAGATGAAAACAATAAGATGTGCGGTGACGTTGATTTTGATGACGTATTTGATACATGTTCATACATTACACCTGTTCCCGGTGGGGTAGGACCCATGACGATAGCAATGTTACTTAATAACTGTATTGAATCTGCTGACATGTAATCAACAGTTTTTGGAGAAAAAAGATGACATGCCCGAAATGTGGATATGAAATTCCGGAAGGCATGCTTTTATGTGAAAAATGCGGAACGGAGATTAATATTGTTCCGGAATTTGATATAGAAGTTGAAAATTCTATTTCAGAAACTTTATCAAGTCTTGTTTATGAGATTCATCCCAAAGAATCTCATAAGGAAAAAAAATCAGATGTCCATGATGAAGCTGATGAGATTGATGAATTTTTTAAAGAACCTTCCGAAAAATTTAACATTAAATTGTCACGCAAAAACATTTCTCTTTTTGCGCTTATTTGTGTAGTGTTTTTTTCCCTTTTTGTAGGCATTTCATTATTTGCTTATACTAATTATTCCGTTGGTTATCAACAAAGACAGGCAAAGAAATATCTGGAAGAGAAAAATTACGATAAAGCCATTCATTACATTGATAAAGGCATAAAAATTAATCCTTCCGATAAAAAGCTTCTTTATGACAAGGCTAATATTTATTATGAAGCAGGAAACTTTGATAAAGCCAAAGGCCTTCTGATCAGCGGGATTAATGATTTAAATATTGATAAAAATCTAAAGGAACGCTATTTTGATTTGCTTCTTAAGTGTTTTGGCGATGATTATACAGGATTTAATGAAGTATTGCTAAATGCAGATTCTGATATTCAACTTGCTTTTAATGAGTTTTTAGCGTTGCCTCCCGAGTTTTCGGTACCTACGGGTAATTACAGTGCTCAGACTTCCCTTGTTTTAAGTGCTAATGCGAAGGGGGATATTTATTTTTCGATAGACGGTTCAGATCCTGATACAAATAGCAGCAAGTATATCGGACCTATTTTATTGGAACACGGAGACTATGAAATCAAAGCTGTTTTCATTAATTCCTATGGGGTTAAGTCAGCAGTCAGTAACAGTTACTATTTGATTGATGTTGATATTCCGGACCCTCCGACAGTTTCTCCGGAATCAGGTGAATATGTACAGCCTTTTTCTATTATGGCAGATGCATCTTCAAAAGAGTTTGATGTATATTATACGATTGATAATCCCAATCCAACCGTAGAAGATGGGATCCTATACGAAGAGCCGTTTAATCCTGCCATCGGGTATCATAATTATTCTTTTATTTGTGTTTCCGCAGATGGTGTATGTTCTGAAGCTATTAACAGAAGTTATGATTTTAATCTTCAGACCAATATGGATAAAAATGATGCACCGCAGTATTTGCTTCAGGCACTTTTTGTTTCGGGGCAGATTTCGGATTTGAACGGTAAAGCGGTAGGATATGAAGGCACATATTCGTATTTGTTTGATTCGATTATTGAAATTTCGGACCTGGGATATTATTATAGACTTTGTGAATTTTTTGCCGATAAGAGCGGTGTTAAGAAAAAAACAGACAACTTATATGCGGTTAATCCGTATAACGGAGAATGCTATAGGCTGTTGACAGACGCTATGGGTAATTATGGACTGGTTCCGTTACAATAGAGGAGGATGAGTTATGTATGAAATTATGAGCTCGAAAGAGCTGGTGCCTAACATTTATATGATGAAAGTTAAGGCTCCGCGTGTTGCTTCAAACTGCCTTCCCGGTCAGTTTGTTATAGTCAGAGTTAAGGAAGATTCGGAACGAATTCCTTTGACAATTTGTGATTATGACAGAGCGGAAGGTACCATTACCATAGTATTCCAGGTTGTAGGTGCAGGAACGGCTATTATGTCAAAGTTAAAGCAGGGTGATGCTTTTACTGATTTTGTCGGACCTTTGGGACAGCCTTCGGAATTTTGCAAAGAAGAATTGGATGAACTTAAGAACAAAAAGATTCTTTTTGTAGCAGGTGGGGTTGGATCTGCTCCTGTTTATCCTCAGGTTAAATATTTGAATGAACTTGGTGTAAAGGCTGATGTTATTGTCGGCTTTAAGAATAAGGACTTTTTGATTCTCGAAGATGAGATGAAGTCTGTAGCCGGTAATCTCTATGTTACAACCGATGACGGATCATACGGAAGAAACGGAATGGTTACCAAAGTAATCGAAGATTTATATGCAGAAGGACAAAAATACGATGTCTGCGTTGCTATCGGACCTATGATCATGATGAAGTTCGTATGCAAACTTACAAAGGAATTAGGTCTTCATACTATTGTTTCTCTTAATCCTATCATGGTTGACGGTACCGGAATGTGCGGTGCATGTCGTGTCACGGTAGGCGGTGAAGTTAAATTTGCATGTGTTGACGGCCCTGAGTTTGACGGTCATTTGGTTGACTTTGATCAGGCTATGCAAAGACAGACTTTGTATAAGAGCGTAGAAGGACGTAAATATTTGGAATTGACTGAAGGTGCAACTCATCATGGTGGTTGCGGCAATTGTAATTAGGTTAGGAGAGATAAAATGGACGTATTGAAGAAAGTTCCTGTTCGCGAACAGGATCCCAAAGTCAGAGCTACAAACTTCGATGAAGTCTGCCTCGGTTATAATAAAGAAGAAGCTATGGAAGAGGCTTCAAGATGCATTAATTGTCAGAATGCCCAGTGTGTTAAAGGCTGTCCGGTGTCTATCAACATTCCCGGGTTTATTAAAGAAGTTAAAGAAGGTAATTTTAAAGCCGCGTATGATGTTATTTCCGAAAGTTCTTCACTTCCTGCAGTATGCGGCAGAGTTTGTCCTCAGGAATCACAGTGTGAAGGCAAATGCATCAGAGGTATTAAAGGTGAACCTATTTCAATAGGTAAACTTGAAAGATTTGTTGCCGACTATGCGCAGGAAAATAATATTAAGCCTCAGAAGAATGCTGAATCCAAGGGAAAGAAAGTAGCAGTTATCGGCTCAGGCCCTGCAGGATTAACTTGTGCCGGAGATTTGGCAAAGATGGGATATGATGTTACCATTTTTGAAGCATTACATCAAAGCGGCGGTGTTCTGGTATACGGTATTCCCGAATTCCGTCTTCCCAAGGATAAAGTTGTTAAAAAAGAAATTGAAAACGTTAAGAGTCTCGGTGTAAAGATTGAGACAAACGTTGTTGTAGGTAAATCCGTTACCATTGACGAACTTATTGAAGATGAAGGCTTTGAGGCTATTTTCATTGGCTCCGGAGCAGGACTTCCGAAATTTATGGGAATTCCCGGAGAACAGTCAAACGGTGTATTCTCAGCTAATGAATATTTGACTCGTTCCAACCTGATGAAAGCATTTGATGAATCATCGGATACTCCTATTATGCGAGGCAAAAAGGTAGCTGTTGTCGGCGGCGGAAATGTTGCAATGGATGCAGCCAGAACAGCACTTCGTTTAGGCGCGGAAGTTCATATCATTTACAGACGTTCCGAAGAAGAATTACCTGCCAGAGTTGAAGAAGTACATCATGCAAAAGAAGAAGGAATTATCTTTGATTTATTAACCAATCCTGTTGAAATCATTGCAGATGAAAAAGGATGGGTTAGCAAGATTAAATGCATTAAGATGGAATTGGGCGAGCCTGATGCATCAGGCAGAAGAAGACCTGTTGAAGTTAAAGGTTCGGAATTCGAAATTGATGTTGATACAGTAATAATGTCTTTGGGAACATCACCGAATCCGCTTATTTCTTCAACAACAAAGGGACTTGATATTAATTCTCATAAATGTATTATTGCTACCGAAGATACCGGAAAAACCAGTAAAGAAGGTGTCTACGCAGGTGGTGATGCGGTAACGGGAGCTGCCACGGTTATATTGGCTATGGGCGCCGGAAAGAATGCCGCAAAGGGAATTGATGAATATTTGAGTAATAAGTAAAATTAAAGCCGGAGACATTAGTTTCCGGCTTTATCTTAATAATATCTTAAGAAATTAGACACTTTAAGGTTAATATCTTTTTTATTTAATAGTATTTGTAGTTAAGGATTAATTTATGATCAGTATTTTAGTTTGTGACGACGACAAAGAAATAGTTGAAGCTCTTGAAATCTATTTATCAAATGAAGGTTTTAATGTGGTAAAGGCTTATGACGGTATCGAAGCAGTTGACTTGTTGAGTCAAGACGCTGAATCAACCATTAAACTGGTCATCATGGATATTATGATGCCAAGAATGGATGGAATCAGAGCGACATTAAAGATTCGAGAGAACAGTTCCGTTCCTATTATTTTCCTGTCTGCCAAATCTGAAGATACTGATAAAATCCTGGGATTAAATATGGGGGCCGATGATTATATTACCAAACCTTTTAATCCTTTGGAATTGATTGCCCGGGTTAAGTCTTCCATCAGAAGGTATACGGAACTTGGAAATCAGATTGTATCCGACAATAATATATTCAGTTCCGGCGGCTTGATGATTAACGATGATACCAAAGAAGTCATGGTTGACGGAAGCAATGTTAAATTAACACCGATTGAATATAACATTTTGTTATTGCTCGTTAAAAATCAGGGCAAGGTGTTTTCCATAGAACAAATCTATGAAAACATATGGAACGAAGACGCTTACGGCGCAGACAATACAGTAGCTGTGCATATTAGGCATATCAGAGAAAAAATTGAAATTAATCCTAAAGAACCCAAATACTTAAAAGTTGTTTGGGGCGTTGGCTACAAAATAGAAAAGTATTGATTTGATTTACGGTTTTTGATTTGCGTATGAAACTGTAATCAAAGTGCAAAAGGAGTAGCAATGAGAAAACTGTTAACCTTAATATCACATATTCTTTTTATCGCAATATCTTTACTGCTTGTGAATATATTTGTATTCAAAACAGTATCATATGATTCTTTTCGCGGGACCAAAGAATACGAAGTCGAAACAGGCACACTTAAATCCGATTTTAAGCAATCGAGCGGTTTTGATACGGTAATGGGTCAGTATCTTTCAGACATTATCTCTTATGGAAGTATTCTCAATTATCAGGATTCGGAAAGTTTTAAACTGTCAGTATCGGGAAACAGTTTAAGTAACATGCCCAAAGATACATATAATTCCTATTCGGATGCTTATGAGTATGCTGATTATTTGAATTCGGAAAATACCAATATTCGTTATTTTATTATTCAAAATGAAGGTAAGGGACAACTTCTTTATACCAATCTGGAAACAAAAGAAAACGAAGTATCGGCATTATATGACACATTATTGATTTCCTGTGATAAATATCTGTATTCGGATGCAGGAGAACATCTTTACGAAACGAATACCGAAATAGAAGAAAGCACCGTTTATTATCTGTTTAACAAGTGTGATTATCCTTTTTATGATGATACCAAAATAATGGTTGGTGTCATTAAGGATCCGCTTATTTATACAGACTCGGTTAAATTCTTAAACAACTGGTTTAATTATTATAATGACTATTTCTTTATTCGAATTATCGGTTTGATAATTTTTGGCTTTGCCTATATTTGCATTTTGATTTATTTATGCTCGAAGAAGGATGAACATATAAACGTAACCGATTATATTCCTTCAGAAATCAGAATTCTTTTATTGATTCTATTGGGAATCGGAATTAATCTTTGCATTAAAAACTATGACATTATCAAGGAATTCTTAATTGCAAAGACCAGAACGGATATTTTACAAAGCGCAATAATCGTTGCTGTTCCTGCATTTATAGCAAGTATCTTCATAAATGTATTGCTGGTTGGAATGATAAACAGAATTAATCATAAGATGATTATTAAGACCTCGCTTATCGGAAAACTCCTAAAGAAGATATATATTTTATCCGGTGATGTTTATGAAAATGCACATGATATATCAAAAGCTTATGTTCCGTATTTGATTTTTGCATTAATAAATGTTGCAGTAACATATTTGGCGGTTAAGTTTGACATTCTTTACATTTTGCTGGGAATATTTATCATTGATATCGGTTTTGGCTACGTTAAATACAGATCGGTTAAAGAGAATCATTCGATTTACGACGTAATCATCAATATTTGTAACGGAGATATCAAGGCCAAAGTTGACGAAGAATCTGTTCACGGTGACAACAAGAAGCTGGCAAAAGCAGTCAATCAAATAGGTGATTCCGTTGATAAAGCAGTGTCAAAATCAATGAAGGATGAAAAGACCAAGGCTGATTTGATTACGAATGTTTCACATGATTTGAAGACGCCGTTAACGTCTATAATCAACTATGTTGACTTGCTTAAGAAGGAAGATATTTCCAATGAAAATGCATTGAACTACATTAATATTCTGGAAGAGAAATCTTACAGATTAAAGGCTTTGACAGATGATCTGGTAGAAGCTTCAAAGATATCTTCCGGTAATATCACCTTGGAAATGATAAAGCTGAATCTAAAGGAATTTACATCACAATTCCTCGCGGAAATCGTTGACAGAATGGAAGAGCGCAACCTTGAAGTGATTGCTTCCGCACCGACTGAAGATATATTTATTAATGCAGATTCAAAGAGCATCTACAGGGTATTTGAAAACTTATTTACGAATATTTATAAGTATGCGCTTCCGAATACCAGAGTTTATCTTGATATAGCAAAGATGGACAAATATGCGCGAATCCAGATTAAGAATATTTCAGCGAGCCCTTTGAATATTGAACCTGAAGAACTGACCGACAGATTTGTTAGAGGAGATTCTTCAAGAACATCCGAAGGATCAGGCTTAGGATTGTCAATTGCGAAATCGTTGACTGAAAAGATGGACGGAATGTTTACTATCGAACTTGACGGTGACCTTTTCAAAGTGAATATCTTGCTCAAACTTGCTGAATAAAGTAATTATGATAAAGGCGCTTGGTCGTTGTACCAAGCGCATTTTTTCTGCAGAAAATAATAGTTGAAAAGTGCCT